>NZ_JBEYXK010000051.1:0-26529 GCF_040645035.1 Streptomyces sp. NPDC046876
TTCCGATCTCCTTGGGGCGCTGCCCCAAGGAACCCGCGCCTCAAACGCCGGCGAGGCTGGAATGGCCGGACCCCCGCCCCAAGTGACGGCAAGGCCGGATCCGCCGACCGGCACCGGCCAAGGCAGCCCAGGCGCCTGTCACGAGGCGCCGAGCCTCGGCAACGGGGCGGGGTCAGGGCCGGGGCCAGGGCTGCTGAGCCCGGACGGTGCGGCAGCTCGGCGGTGTCAGACCCCAGTGGGACACTCGCATGCATGAGCGAGCACGCGCCCCGCTGGGCCCTGGCCGAGGACGCCGAAGGCCACTGGCGCGCAGCCGAGCTCACCCCCCAAGCCCCCGGCGAAGCCCACCGCATCACCGCCACCGTCACCGTCACCGACCCCGCGGAAGCGATCCGCACGGCCCCCGCCTCCACCCGCTGGATCTGGCGCTCCACGGCAGCCGTCTACCCCCGCCTCCTCGCCGCCGGCATCCGCATCGAGCGCTGCTACGACGTCGAGGCCGCCGAACCGCTCCTCCTCGCCCACGAGGGCCGCTCCGGCGAACCCCGCTCGGCCGCGGCCGCCTGGGCCCGCCTCACGAACACCCCGGTCCCGCCGGACCCCCCGGCGCGCTCCGCCGCGCCCGGCGCACAGGATCCCCTCTTCGACCCGCAGCCCGCTCCGCTGCCCCTCGACGCGCTGATCGCCGTCTACGAGGACCAGGCCCGCCGGCACGAGGCCACCGCCCACCCCGACCGCATGCGGCTGCTCACCGCCGCGGAGTCGGCCGCGTTCCTCATCGCCGCCGAGATGCACCACGCCGGCATGCCCTGGCGGGCGGACGTACACCGCGCCCTGCTGACCGAGCTCCTCGGCGAGCGCTACGCCGGCGGCGGCGAGCCCCGCCGCCTCGCCGAGCTGGCCGACGAGATCTCCGCCGTCTTCGGCCGCCGCGTCCGCCCCGACCTGCCGGCCGACGTGGTCAAGGCGTTCGCCCAGGCCGGGATCCGGCTCACCTCCACCCGCCGCTGGGAGATCCAGGGCCTCGACCACCCCGCGGTCGCGCCGCTCCTCGCGTACAAGAAGCTGTACCGGATCTACACGGCCCACGGCTGGAGCTGGCTCCAGGACTGGGTCCGCGACGGCCGCTTCCGCCCGGAGTTCGTCCCCGGCGGCACCCTGACCGGCCGCTGGGTCACCAACGGCGGCGGCGCCCTGCAGATCCCGAAGGTGATCCGGCGGGCCGTCGTCGCCGACCCCGGCTGGCGCCTGGTCGTCGCGGACGCCGACCAGATGGAGCCGCGGGTCCTGGCCGCGATCTCCCGCGACCCGGCCTTCGTGGAGGTGGCCGGCCGCCCCGAGGACCTGTACACGTCCATCTCCCGCCACGGCTTCTCCGGCGACCGCGACCAGGCCAAGCTGGCCGTCCTGGGCGCCGTGTACGGGCAGACCTCCGGCGACGGCCTGAAGAACCTGGCCGCGCTGCGCCGCCGCTTCCCCCGGGCCGTGGCGTACGTGGACGATGCCGCCCGCGCGGGCGAGGAGGGCCGCCTCGTACGGACCTGGCTGGGCCGCACCTGCCCGCCCCCGGCCCGCGCCGCCGACGCCGACGAAGAGGCCGGCATCCCGCAGGACCCCCCGGACCGCCCGGACCGCCCTGACCGGGACGACGCCTGGACCCCGAGCTACGCCTCCACCAACTCCCGCGCCCGCG
Organism: Streptomyces sp. NPDC046876; assembly: GCF_040645035.1. NCBI lineage: Bacteria > Bacillati > Actinomycetota > Actinomycetes > Kitasatosporales > Streptomycetaceae > Streptomyces > Streptomyces sp. NPDC046876. Next base: position 1,694 of record NZ_JBEYXK010000051.1, read on the forward strand.
GCCGCTTCACCCGCAACTTCGTCGTCCAGGGAAGCGCCGCCGACTGGGCGCTGCTGCTGCTCGCGGCCCTGCGGCAGGCCCTCGACGCGGCGGGGATGCGGGCCGAGCTGGTGTTCTTCCAGCACGACGAGGTGATAGTGCACTGCCCGGCCGAGGAGGCCGCGGCTGTGGCCGAGGCGATCCGCGCCGCGGCCGACCGGGCGGCCCGCATCGCCTTCGGCGACACCCCGGTCCGCTTCCCGTTCACCACGGCCGTGGTCGAGTGCTACGCGGACGCCAAGTAACTACAGCCCGTGGAAGTAGAGATGGAACTCCTCCCTCTCGAACCCCTCCGCCTCGTACAGCGCCTGCGCAACGTGGTTGTCGTACGCGGTGTCCAGCTGCACCCCGGCGACCCCGGCCTCCCGGGCCCGGCGCAGCACCTCGCGCAGCAGGGCCCGTCCGGCGCCGGTACGCCGCGCGGACGGGTCGACGTACAGGTCGTGCAGGATCCAGCTCGGCCGCATGAGCAGCGAGGCGAAGGTCCGGTACGCCTGCGCGAACCCGACCACCTCACCCCCGCCGCCCTCGGCGAGCAGAATGAGCGAGTCACCGTTCCGCAGCCGCTCGGCGAGAAAGGCACGGGGCTGCTCCGGATCCGCGACTTCGACCCGATAGAAGCGGAGATACCCCCGGAACAGCGCCACAGCCGCATCGAGGTCCCCCTCGTCGGCCACCCGAACCCGCACGTCACCCACGCCCACGTCCCCTTCCTCCGCCCGCCTGCCGGACACGAAGCCCCATTCTGCAGGCGGGACATCGCCCCTCACAGGGCCGGCGGACGGACGGAGACCGGGGAAGGACCCTCCCCTCAGGACTTCTGAGGCTCCAGCCAGTAGACGTGCTTCGGCGAGACGATCTGTGTGACCGCCCGTCCGAACAGCGTGCTCGGCTCCTCGCCCTGGGCGGTGATGTCGGTGTTGAGCATGATGACCATGGTGGCCTGCGCCTCGGGCAGGTACATCACCACGACCTCATAACCGGGCAGGGACCCGTTGTGGCCGACCCAGCCCCCGTCCTTGAAGATCCCCAGCCCGTACCCGGTGTCGGGCGCGTTGCCGGCCGGCTGGACCTTGAGCCGCTCGGCCTGTGTTGCGGGCTTGAGCAGCTCACCCGTGGCCAGGACCTTGGCCCACGTCCGCAGGTCCGGAAGGTCGGAGATCATCGCGCCGGCGGCCCACCCCCAAGAGGGGTTCCAGTCGGTCGAGTTCTCGACCTTTCCGCTGGCGGTCTGGTCGGTGTAGCCCTGCGGGTGCGGCTTGGGGAACTCGGCGCCGGTCGGGAAGACCGTGTGCCTCAGCCCGGCGGGCACGACCACGTTCCGGTGGATGTAGTCCCCGAGCTTCTGCCCGGTGACCTTCTCGACCACCAGACCGAGCAGGATCAGATTGGTGTTGGAGTAGTAGAACTTCGCGTTCGGTGCGAACATCACCGGGTGCTTGAACGCGTACGCCAGCAGTTCCTGCGGGGTGAACGGCCGCGTCGGATTCGTGGTCAGCGCCTTGAAGAAGTCGGGGTCCTGGGAGTAGCTGAACAGGCCGCTGCGCATGCCGGCGAGCTCGCGCAGAGTGATCCGATCCCCGTTGGGCACGCCCTTGATGTACTTGCCGATGGGGTCGTCGAGCCCGACCTTGCCCTGGTCAACGAGCTCCAGCAGGGCGGTGACGGTGAAGGTCTTGGTCTCACTGCCGATCCGCACGTTCATGCCGGTGGTCATCGGCGCACCGGTGGACTTGTCGGCCACGCCGAAGGACCGGACGTACTGCCCCTTGCCGGGCGCCGAAACGGCCACGACGACACCGGGCACCTTGGCCTCGGCCAGCACCTTCAGCACCGCATCGTCCAACTGCTTGGCCACGGCGGGGGTGAGCTGGACGAAGGCGTCATCGGCCCGGACGGGCGCCGCGACCGAGGCGGCCTGCCGTGCCGACGTGTGCGAGGCGTACCCCGTGCCCGCCCCCAGGGGTACCACCACCAGCCCTACCGCTGCCGCCCCCACCGCCGCTCTGCGCAACCGTCTCGTCATGCCCGGCCTCCTGCCGCGCGACACCCGAGTCCAGCCCTCCCAACGTAGCCCGCCCCCCACCTCCCGGCGACCGCTACCCGTGCCCAAACACAAGAAACCCCAGCTCAGACAGGGTCTGGGCTGGGGTTTCGATGGAGCCGCCTTCGGGATTCGAACCCGAGACCTACGCATTACGAGTGCGTTGCTCTGGCCAACTGAGCTAAGGCGGCACCGCCGCGAGACAAGTGTTCCCTCGGGAGGGAGCGCTCATCAGCAGCGGCGCCTAGTCTACAGGCTCGAACGGGGTGCCCCGAACCAGGTATCCCGGGGGTGGGGGGGTCAGGTGCACTTCTTGCCGTTCTGCGGGGCCTTGCCCTGGAGCAGGTAGGTGTTGATCGCGGTGTCGATGCAGGTGCTGCCGCGGCCGTAGGCCGTGTGGCCGTCGCCGTCGTAGGTCAGCAGGACGCCGGAGTCCAGCTGGCCGGCGAGGGACTGGGCCCACTTGTACGGGGTGGCCGGGTCGCGGACCGTGCCGACCACCACGATCGGCGGGGCACCCTTCGCGCTCAGGGGGCGGGCCGTGCCGGTGGCCTTGACCGGCCAGTACGTGCAGTTCAGCGAGGCCCAGGCCAGGCCCGAGCCGAAGACCGGGGAGGCCTTGCGGAACGAGGGCAGGGCGGCGTCGACCGCGTCCGGGCCCGAGAAGGCGGGGGGCTGGTCGAGGCAGTTGACCGCGGCGTTCGCGGACATCAGGTTGGCGTACCTGCCGTTCGGCTCGCGCTCGTAGTAGCTGTCGGCGAGGGCGAGGAGGCCCGAGCCGTCGCCGTCCATCGCCGTCGCGAGCGCCTCGCGCAGCTGCGGCCACGCGCTCTCGTCGTACAGGGCCGCGATCACCCCGGTGGTGGCGAGGGCCTCGCCGAGGGGCCGCGCCGGGTCGCCGCTGGGGACGGGCTTCGCGTCGAGCTGCCGGAAGAACGCGCCGAGGCGCGTGGCGACCTCGTCGGGGCCGCCCTTGCCCAGCGGGCAGTCGGGCTGCTTCGCGCAGTCCTTGGCGAAGGAGCGGAAGGCCGTCTCGAAGCCCTCGGTCTGGTCGCGGTTCAGGTCGAGCGCCGAGCGCGAGGGGTCCATGGCGCCGTCGAGGACCAGCCGGCCGACCCGTCCGGGGAAGAGGTCCGCGTACGTGGCTCCGAGGAAGGTGCCGTACGAGGCGCCGACGTACGTCAGCTTCTCGTCGCCCAGGATCCCGCGCAGCAGGTCCAGGTCGCGGGCGGCGTCGACGGTGGAGACGTGCGGGAGGATCCGCTGCGAGCGGGACTGGCAGCCGGCCGCGAACTCCTTGAACGCCGCGACCAGCGCCGCCCGCTCCGCCGCGTCGTCAGGGGTCTGGTCCACCTGCGTGTACGTGTCCATCGCCGGGCCGGACAGGCACTCGACGGGGCTGCTGCGGTCCACGCCGCGGGGGTCGAAGGACACCATGTCGTACTGGGCGCGCACGGCCGCCGGGTAGCCGATGCCCGCGTACGCCTGGAGGTAGCCGATGCCGGAGCCGCCGGGCCCGCCCGGGTTGACGACGAGGGAGCCGAGCCGCTTGCCGGGGCCCGTGGCGGGGCGCCGGGCCAGCGCGATGTCGACGTCCTGGCCCGCGTCGGGGTGGGCGTAGTCGAGCGGGGCCTTCATGGTGGCGCACTGGAAGCCGGGGACACCGCAGTCGCGCCAGACCGGCTTCTGGTCGTAGTAAGGGCGCAGCGCGGCCGGGATCTCCGGCGGCGCTGCGGGCGGCGCCGCGACCCGGGCGGCGGCGGAGGCCGCGGAGGAGGAAGCCGCGGCCCGGGGGCCCGCCGCACCCCCCGCGGTGCAGCCGGAGAGCAGCAGCCCGGCGGCTGCGATCACGGTTCCGGTGGTGCGCAGCAGGCGACTGGTGTCCATTCTGGGAGCCTACGTGCTGCGGCCCGGTCCCGGCCTGCGGCGAGTCGCTCGTACGGGTGAGACGGGCCTGGCGGCCGGCCTGCCGGTCAGGCGTCCGGTCAGCCCGCCCGCAGGGCCATCGTCATGGCCTCGACCGCGAGGAGCGGGGCAACGTTGCGGTCGAGGGCCTCGCGGCAGGCGCTGATGGCCTCGATGCGGCGAAGGGTCCGCTCGGGGCCGCCGGCGCGGGCGATCCGGTCCAGGTCGGGCCGTATGTCCTCGTTGGCGATGGCCAGCGCCGAGCCGAGCTGGAGGGCCAAGACGTCCCGGTAGAAGCCGGTGAGGTCGGTCAGCGCCAGGTCGAGGCTGTCGCGCTGGGTGCGGGTGCGGCGGCGCTTCTGCCGGTCCTCCAGCTCCTTCATCACGCCCGCCGTCCCGCGCGGCATCCGGCCACCCGCACCGGCGCCGGCGCCGAGCGCGGCCCTGAGCTCCTCGGTCTCCTTGACCTCGACCTCCTCGGCGAGCGCCTTGGCGTCCTCGGCGGCGGCGTCGACGAGCTCCTGCGCGGCCTTGAGGCAGCCGCCCACGTCGTCGATGCGCAGCGGGAGCTTCAGGACGGAGGTGCGCCGGGCCCGGGCCGCCTCGTCCTGGGCGAGGCGGCGCGCCCGGTCGAGGTGGCCCTGCGTGGCGCGGGCGGCGAACGCGGCGACGCCCGGCTCGATGCCGTCGCGCCGGACCAGGACCTCGGCGACGGCGGCCACGGGCGGGGTGCGCAGGGTGAGGTGGCGGCAGCGGGAGCGGATGGTGGGCAGCACGTCCTCCAGGGAGGGCGCGCACAGGAGCCACACGGTCCGCGGAGCGGGCTCCTCCACGGCCTTGAGGAGCACGTTGGCCGCGCCCTCGGTCAGCCGGTCGGAGTCCTCCAGGACGATGACCTGCCAGCGGCCCACGGCCGGGGAGAGCTGGGCCCGGCGGACCAGGTCGCGGGTCTCCTTGACGCCGATGGACAGCAGGTCGGTGCGGACGATCTCCACGTCCGCGTGCGTCCCGACCATGGTGGTGTGGCAGCCCTCGCAGAAGCCGCAGCCCGGCTCGCCGCCGAGGGCGCGGTCTGGGCTGGTGCACTGCAGGGCGGCGGCGAAGGCGCGGGCGGCGGCGGCCCGTCCGGAGCCGGGCGGCCCGGTGAACAGCCAGGCGTGCGTCATCTTGGACGCGGCGGGCGGCTCCTGCCCCGCGTCGACGGCGGTGACCAGGGCGTCGGCGTCACGGGCGGCGGCGGCCAGCTGCGCCTGCACCCGCTCCTGGCCCACCAGGTCGTCCCACACGGGCATCCCGCCCACCGCCTTTCCTCGCCGTCCGTGCCCTTGCGTGCTCTCGGGCCCTCACACCCGCGCCCGTCACCAGTGTGGCGTGCGCCACCGACAATCCCGTCCTGTCCCGGTCCGGGTGCTGCCGGCTCCCGCCCGTCGCCGTCAGCGGCGGCGGCGCGGGCCTCCCCCGCCGTTCCGGCCGGAGTCGCCGCCCCGGCCCTCCTGGCCGTCCTCGTCCGGGTGGGGGCCCAGGAGCTCGTCCGCCAGGCTCGGCAGGTCGTCCAGCGGGGTCTCCTCGGCCCACGAGGGGCGGGTCCTGCGCCGGTCGCCCTCCTCGTCGAGGTCGAGTACGGGGAGCTCGCGGGTCACGTCCTCGGCGGAGTCCCGGAAGATGCCCGGCGGCACCCGGTCGGCCGGAGCCTCGTCCGAGTGCCGGGCCGTCGGCCGCACCGCGGAGTACGCCTGCCCGGCCTGCTGGGACGGCTGCGACTGCTGTGCCTGCGGGGACTGCTGCGACTGCCCGGCCTGCCGCTGCCGCTCGGCCTGCGGGCGTACGGGCGGCAGCACGGCCGTCTCGTCGGCCGGGCCGGCTCCCGCGACGGGCGGCAGTACGGAGGTCTCCGCGGCCGGGTCCACCTTCGGCATGGGCACCGTCTGCGTCACGTCGTCCGGCCGGACGACCCGCTTGTCCACGGGCGGCCTGACCATCGGGGTCTCGACCGTCACCGCATCGTCGGGCAGCGGCTCCTTGGCCATCGACACCTTCGGCGCCGGCCGAGCCGGAGCAGCCGGAGCCGCCTGTGCCGCCGCCGCGGCAGCAGCCGCAGCCGCCGCGGCAGCCGCTTGGGCCTCCGCCAGCCGGCGCGCCTCCTCCGCCTTCAGCAGGGCCTCCTCGGCCCGCCGCTGCTTCTCCCGGCGCCGCTCCTCGGCCTCGGCGCGCAGCCGGGCCTCTTCCTCGGCCTCCTTGCGCAGCCGCTCCTCCTCGGCCGCACGGGCCTTCGCCTCGGCCTCCGCGCGCAGCCGCTCGGCCTCGGCCCGGGCGCGCGCCTCCTCCTCGGCCCGCAGCCGCTCCTCCTCCGCCCGGCGGGCGGCCTCCTCCTCGGCCCGCCGACGCGCCTCGGCGGCCTCCGCCTCCGCCTTGAGGCGGGCCTCCTCGGCCTCGCGGGCCCGGCGGGCCTCCTCCTCGGCGCGCAGCCGCTCCTCCTCCGCCTTGCGCGCGGCCTCCTCCTCGGCGCGGCGGCGCGCCTCCTCCTCGGCCTTGCGGCGGGCCTCGGCCTGTGCGGCCAGCTCCGCCTCGGAGAGCGGCAGCATCCGGTCCAGCCGGTGCCGTACGACGGTGGTCACGGACTCCGGGTCCTGCCCGGCATCGACCACCAGGTAGCGGCCGGGGTCGGCGGCGGCGAGGGTCAGGAACCCGGCCCGCACGCGCTGGTGGAACTCGGCCGGCTCGGACTCCAGCCGGTCGGGCGCCTCCGTGAACCGCTCCCGCGCCGTCTCCGGCGACACGTCGAGCAGCACGGTCAGGTTCGGCACGAGCCCGTCGGTGGCCCAGCGCGAGATGCGGGCGATCTCGGTCGGGGACAGGTCGCGACCCGCCCCCTGGTAGGCGACGGAGGAGTCGATGTAGCGGTCGGTGATGACGACGGCGCCGCGCTCCAGGGCGGGCCGGACCACCGTGTCCACGTGCTCCGCGCGGTCCGCCGCGTACAGCAGGGCCTCGGCGCGGTTCGACAGTCCCGCCGAGGAGACGTCGAGCAGGATGGAGCGCAGCCGCTTGCCGACCGGGGTGGCGCCCGGCTCGCGCGTCACGACGACCTCGTGGCCCTTGCCCCGGATCCAGTCGGCGAGCGCGTGGACCTGGGTGGACTTGCCGGCGCCGTCGCCGCCCTCCAGGGCGATGAAGAAGCCGGTCGCGGACGGCGCCTGCGCCGGCTCCCCGCCGCGCAGCGCCTCGCGCAGATCACGGCGCAGCGGTACGCCGCCGCGGTCGTCGGCCTTGGTGAGGACCACCACGGCGGCCGGCAGCAGCAGCGCGCCGACCAGCATCAGGGTGAACGCGGCGCCGCCGTGCTCGAAGACGAGGTTCCCGCCGGCCAGCCGGTGCGGGCCGATCGCGGCGGCCACGACCGGGGCGGTCACGGCGCCGAGGGCCACCGCGACGCGGACGACGGCCTGCAGGTGCTCGGTGACCCGGGCCCGGCGCAGCTCCTCGGTCTCCTGGTCGAGCAGGGTGTGCCCGGTGTTGGCGGCCACGCCCGCGGCGGTGCCGGCCAGCAGCGACAGGAACAGCACGGTCGCGGCGTCCGTGACCAGCCCGGTCAGCAGCAGCGCAGCCCCGGTGACCGCTATGGCCAGGGCGAGCAGCCGGCGCCGGGACAGCGCGGGCAGCACCTTGCCGGCCTGGGCGGCGCGGATGCCGAGGCCGGTGCCGCCGAGCAGCGCCAGGACGAGCAGGGCGAAGGTGGCGGGGCCGCCGCCGAGGTCGTAGGCGTGCAGCACGGCCACGGCGGCGGCGGAGGCCACCGCTCCGGCGACGGCGGCGCAGGCCAGCACGAACAGCGGGATGGCGCCGGTGCGGCCCTTCTCCGGCCGGTCCCCCGTCTTCGGGGGCCGCAGGCCCTCCAGCGGCGAGCGCGGGCGCGGGGTCTTGCCGGTGGGCAGGACCAGCGGCAGCAGCAGCGACAGCGAGGCGGCGAACAGGCCGGCCGCCACGTACGAGCCGAGGGCGGCCCGGTTCGCGGCGAACCAGTCGATGCCGAGGCCGAGGGCCTTGCCGACCAGCGTCGCAACGAGCAGCGCGGCCGCGGCGGCGGGCATGGCGGCGAACGAGGTGCGCAGGTTCAACCGGCGCAGCGCGTCGAGCTGGTCGGGCAGCGGCCGTACGGCTGCCCCCTCCGGCGGCGGCGCGGGCAGCAGGGCGGGGGCGGCACTGTCCTTGGCCTGCGTCCACAGCCGCTCGGCGGCGCCGGAGACGAAGACGGTGGCCAGCAGCGCGGTCAGCGCGTGCTCCGGGATCCAGTCGAGCCACAGCGGGGCGACGACGAAGAGCGCGAGCCGGATGCCGTCGGCCGCGGCCATGGTCCAGCGGCGGTCGAGCGCGCCGCCGGGGGCGGTGAGCTTGGCGAGGGGGCCGAGCAGCACCGCGCCGAAGAGGAGGGTGGCGAGGATCCGCACCCCGAAGACGGCCGCGACGGCGAGCGCCCAGCCGCGGTAGTCGCCGCCGAAGGTCTCCTCGGAGACGGCCGTCTGGAAGACGAGGAGGACCAGGACGAGCAGGGCGAGGGCGTCGCCGATGCCGCTGACGAGCTGGGCGCTCCACAGGCGGCGCAGCCTGGGGGTGCGCAACAGGGCGCGCACCGCCCGCTCGCGGGAATCCGCGGCGAGGGCTTCGTCGTAGGTGGGGTTCTGGGGGGCGGTCACGCCAGTCGGCTGCTCGGCTCGCGTCATCCGCCCAGCCTATCCGCTGCGCTTGGCGGGTGCTGCTGCCCTGTGGACAACCCGGGCGGCGCGCCCCGGCCCGGCGGGCACCGCTACGCGGAGCCGTTCCCCCACCCGCAGGGCCAAGGCCCGGCCCGGAACGGGCCAGGCCCCGGCGGGGCGGAGGTCAGTCCTCCGTGGGGGGCGTGGCGGCGGTCTTCTTCGCCGCCGTCTTCTTCGCTGCCGTCGTCTTCGCCGCCGTCGTCTTCTTGGCGGTGGTCTTCTTGGCCGCGGTCTTCTTCGCCGCCGTCGTCGCCTTCTTGGCCGGCGCCTTCTTCGCGGCGGCCTTCTTGGCCGTCTTCTTCGCCGGGGCCTTCGCGCGCTTCTCCGCCAGCAGCTCGTAGCCGCGCTCCGGCGTGATCGTCTCGACGTCGTCGTCCCGCCGCAGCGTGGCGTTCGTCTCGCCGTCCGTCACGTACGGGCCGAAACGGCCGTCCTTGACGACGACCGGCCGCTCGCTGACCGGGTCGGTGCCCAGCTCCTTCAGCGGCGGCTTGGCCGCAGCCCGGCCGCGGACCTTCGGCTGGGCGTAGATCGCCAGGGCCTCGTCCAGCGTGATGGTGAAGAGCTGGTCCTCCGACTCCAGCGACCGCGAGTCCGTGCCCTTCTTCAGGTACGGGCCGTAGCGGCCGTTCTGCGCGGTGATCTCCACGCCCTCGGCGTCGGTGCCCACCACCCGCGGCAGCGACATCAGCTTCAGCGCGTCGTCGAGGGTGACGGTGTCCAGCGACATCGACTTGAACAGCGAGGCCGTCCGCGCCTTGACCGCGTTCTTTCCGGTCTTCGGCGTGCCCTCGGGCAGGATCTCGGTCACGTAGGGCCCGTAGCGGCCGTCCTTGGCGACGATCTGGTTGCCGCTGACGGGGTCCTTGCCCAGCTCGAACTCGCCGCTCGGCTTGGCGAACAGCTCCTCCGCGTACGCCACCGTCAGCTCGTCCGGAGCCAGGTCGTCCGGCACATCGGCCCGCTGGTGGCCCTCCGCGTCCTTCTCGCCGCGCTCCACGTACGGCCCGTACCGGCCGACGCGCAGCACGATGCCCTCGCCGACGGGGAAGGAGGAGATCTCGCGGGCGTCGATCGCGCCCAGGTCGGTCACGAGCTCCTTCAGGCCGCCGAGGTGGTCGCCGTCGGCCGCCGGGACGACCGCGGAGGCGTCCTCCGAGCCGAAGTAGAACCGCTTCAGCCACGGCACGGCCTGGGCCTCGCCCCGCGCGATGCGGTCGAGGTCGTCCTCCATCTTGGCGGTGAAGTCGTAGTCGACCAGCCGGCCGAAGTGCTTCTCCAGCAGGTTGACCACGGCGAACGACAGGAAGGACGGCACGAGCGCCGTGCCCTTCTTGAAGACGTACCCGCGGTCCAGGATCGTGCCGATGATCGACGCGTACGTCGACGGGCGGCCGATCTCCCGCTCCTCCAGCTCCTTGACCAGCGAGGCCTCGGTGTAGCGGGCCGGCGGCTTGGTCGCGTGGCCGTCCGCGGTGATCTCGTCGGCGGCGAGCGCGTCGCCCTCGGCGACCTGCGGCAGGCGCCGCTCGCGGTCGTCGAGCTCGGCGTTCGGGTCGTCCGCGCCCTCGACGTACGCCTTCATGAACCCGTGGAAGGTGATCGTCTTGCCGGACGCGGTGAACTCGGCGTCCCGGCCGTCCGAGGCCGTGCCGCCGATCTTCACGGTCACCGAGTTGCCGGTCGCGTCCTTCATCTGGGAGGCGACGGTCCGCTTCCAGATCAGCTCGTAGAGGCGGAACTGGTCGCCGGTCAGACCGGTCTCGGCGGGCGTGCGGAAACGATCACCCGAAGGGCGAATCGCCTCGTGCGCCTCCTGCGCGTTCTTGACCTTGCCGGCGTAGACGCGGGCCTTCTCCGGCAGGTAGTCGGCCCCGTACAGCTGCGTGACCTGCGCCCGGGCGGCCGCGACGGCGGTGTCCGAGAGGGTCGTGGAGTCCGTACGCATGTAGGTGATGAAGCCGTTCTCGTACAGCTTCTGCGCCACCTGCATCGTGGCCTTCGCGCCGAAGCCCAGCTTGCGCGAGGCCTCCTGCTGCAGCGTCGTCGTACGGAAGGGGGCGTACGGGGAGCGGCGGTACGGCTTGGACTCGACGGAGCGGACCGCGAAGGAGCTGTCGGCGAGCGCGGCGGCCAGCGCCCGCGCGTTCGCCTCGTCGAGGTGGAGCACCTCGGCGTTCTTGAGCTGCCCGTTCGCACCGAAGTCGCGGCCCTGTGCGACGCGCTTGCCGTCGACGGTGTTCAGGCGGGCGACGAGGGTGGACGGGTCGGACGGGTCGCCGGCCCGGCCGGTGGAGAAGGTGCCGGTGAGGTCCCAGTACTCGGCGGAGCGGAAGGCGATGCGCTCGCGCTCGCGCTCGACAACGAGACGGGTGGCGACGGACTGCACGCGGCCGGCCGACAGCCGCGGCATGACCTTCTTCCACAGGACCGGCGAGACCTCGTAGCCGTAGAGGCGGTCGAGGATGCGGCGGGTCTCCTGGGCGTCGACCATGCGCTGGTTCAGCTCGCGCGGGTTGGCGACGGCCTCGCGGATCGCGTCCTTGGTGATCTCGTGGAAGACCATCCGGTGGACGGGGACCTTGGGCTTGAGGACTTCCTGCAGGTGCCACGCGATGGCCTCGCCCTCGCGGTCCTCGTCAGTGGCGAGGAAGAGCTCGTCGGATTCGGCCAGCAGCTCCTTGAGCTTCCTGACCTGGGCCTTCTTGTCCGCATTGACGACGTAGATCGGCTGGAAGTCGTGCTCGACGTCCACGCCGAGGCGCCGGACCTCGCCCGTGTACTTGTCGGGGACCTCGGCCGCGCCGTTCGGGAGGTCGCGGATGTGCCCGACGCTCGCCTCGACGACGTATCCCGGGCCGAGGTAGCCCTTGATCGTCTTCGCCTTGGCAGGGGACTCGACGATGACGAGTCGGCGGCCGCCCTGTGCGGTCTCGCTAGTCGGGGACAACTTGGCTCTTCTCTCCGGTCGGCACTCGGTCGCAGTACGGCGACGCTGCGGAGTGTGACGGTACAACCCGCCCCCGTGTCAAACGGCACAAGCCCGCAACGGCCACTCGAACGGTAACCCGACAAGTGCCATTTCTGCCGCCCGGATACCCCGCCGGACCCGTCCCGATCACTGGCCCGAGTGGCCAGGGGGCCGTCTGGCCGCTCCCCCGCACCCCGCCTGACGTCCGGTTTCCCTCGCGGCGCCGCTCGCTGTGGGCGGCCGGTCCTACGCGGGGCGGTGCGCGGAAGTCACAGTCGCGCGAGGCACCAAGCGCCGAGGGCCAGCGATGCCGCGCCGGCGAGCACCGCCAGCGGTACGGCCACGGAGGGGCGCACGCCCTCGGCCACCGGCGCACCGTGGCGGGCGCGCGCCCCTGTCCAGGCCAGCAGAGCGGCCCCGAACAGCAGGAACACGGTCGCTGCGAAGATCGCCGGACCGCTTTCCATACCGTTCCCCTTCGATCCCCGGGCCGCTCTCGGGTCCCCCCGGATCCCCCCGGACACCCACGGACACCCCTGGCTTTCCCCCTTGGCCAGGAGCCTGCCAGCCGAGGGGGAACAGAAAGCGAACCGTGGGTTACATCACGGGGGGGGGAGCGTGGGGGAGAGGCGGACGGAGGGAGACGGACGGGCGGAAAGCGGAGGGAAACGGACGGCGGGAAGCGGAGGGAAGCGGAGGGCGTCCGAGGAGACCGGCGGGGTGCCCGGAGGCCCTGCGGATCAGGCCTCGACGGGCTCCAGGAAGCCCTGCTCCACCAGCATCCGGATCGCCTCCGGCGTCCGGTCGCGCAGCACGACCGGGTCCTCCTGCATCAGCTGGGCGATCGCGTCGAGGATCCGGCCCGCGGTGAGCGATCCGTCGCACACCCCGGCGAAGCCCGCTCCGACCGTGTCGACCTTGGTGGCCCGCCGCATGCCGCGGTTCTGCCGGAGCACCACGTGCTCGGGGTCCTCGGCCCCGGGGGCGCCGACCTGCTCCTGGACGACCTCGGCGACCAGGGCGAAGCGGGCCTCCAGCAGCGAGGCGTCGTCGTGGGCGCGCAGGTAGTCCTGGCGGGCGAAGTGGTCGGTGACGGCGTCGCCGAGGGGCTGCTCCACCGAGTGCGGCCACTCCTCGATCACGATCGACGGTTCGTCGGCGCCGCTGCGGCGCAGCGTGATCCAGCCGAAGCCGACGGCCTTGGTCTTGCGGGCCTCGAACTCGTCCAGCCAGTCCTCGTACCGGCGCGCGTACTCGGCCGGATCGGTTCGGTGGTCGCCCGCGTCGCGCAGCCACAGCTCGGCGTACTGCGTGACGTCCTGTACGTCGCGCTGCACGATCCACGCGTCGCAGCCCCGCGGCACCCAGGAGCGGACCCGCTCGCGCCAGTCCTCTCCCTCCACGTGCTGCCAGTTGCCGAGGAACTGCGCGTAGCCGCCGGGGTTGAGGTGAGCGCCGGCCTCCTGGACCAGGGTCCGGCACAGGTCGTCGCCACCCATGCCGCCGTCCCGGTACGTCAGCCGGGCGCCGGGGGAGATCACGAACGGCGGGTTCGACACGATCAGGTCGTACGTGGCGTCGCCGACCGGCTCGAAGAGCGAGCCGAGGAGCAGTTCGGCCTCCGGGGCCCCGGACAGCGCCAGGGTCAGCCGGGTGAACTCGAGGGCCCGCGGGTTGACGTCGGTGGCGGTGACGCGGGTGGCGTGCTGCGCGGCGTGCAGGGCCTGGATGCCGGATCCGGTGCCGAGGTCGAGGGCGCTGCCGACGGGGCGGCGCACGGTGATCCCGGCGAGGGTGGTGGAGGCGCCGCCGACGCCGAGGACGACGCCCTCCTCGCGGCTGCCGATCCCGCCGGCCCCGCCGACGGCGCAGCCGAGGTCCGAAACGATGAACCAGTCCTCGCCGTCCGGGCCGCCGTACGGGCGCACGTCGACGGTGGCGTGCACCTCGTCGCCCTCCCGGCGCAGCCAGCCGTCGGCGATGAGGGCCTCGACGGGCAGCGCGGACGAGACGTGCACGTACGGCTCCGGCTCCTGGAGCAGGAACAGCCGCACCAGGCTCGCTAGGGGGCCGTTGCTGCGGCTGCGGGTGGCGCGCAGCGCGGGGACCGTCTCGCTGCGGGCCAGGGCCGCGTAGGCGGGGGCGCCGAGCAGGTCGAGCAGCCCGTCGGCGGTGAAGCCGGCGGCGAGCAGGGCGGTGCGGAGCTCGGCGGCGCGGTCGGGCGTGGGGAGGCTGGTGGTACTCACGCGTCCATTGTGTCGGCTGCCGCCGCCGATCGGTGCGCCGCGGAGCCGTGTGCCGCGGCCCCGTGTGCCGCGGAGCCGCGCACCGCGGAGCCGCGCACCGTTGAGCCGCGCACCGTTGAGCCGCGCACCGTTGAGCCGCGCACCGTTGCGTACACCGCCAAGGCGGCGGCGCGGGCTGAGCGCACGCGCCGACGGCTCACTTCGCCGGCGACGCCGAGGGTGCCACCACGGTGACCTTGCAGCCCTTCTGGCTGTTCATCGCCTGGTCCAGGCCGGCCTTCTTCAACTGGTCGTAGGCGTCCGCGCTGCCCTTCTGCGCCTGGCTGATGGCGCCCGCCATCTCCTTGAGGCCGTCGGCGAACTTGCTCTGGTCCTTGGGGTCGAGCGCGTCGATCTTCGCCTTGAGGTCCGTGTAGGCCTTGGAAGCCGAGTCGAAGCCCTTGACCGCCGCGTCCTTGGTCGCCTGGCCGTCCTTCGTGGGCGGGACCCCCGCCTGCGCCACGGCGGCGCTCATCGCCTTGTACGCGTCGGCCTGGGACTGGAACGCGGCCGAGTCGGTCTTCTGGACGTCGTCCGGCTTGCTGCTCTCGCCCGACACGCGCTTGATGTCGGCGTTGGCCTTCTCGATCTTCTTCAGCTCGGGCTGCCACTTGTCGCAGACCTGCTTGGCCCAGGCGTTGGCCTTCTTGTCACCCTCGTCGCCGCCGCAGCCGGCCAGCACGAGCATCAGTACCGCGCTGCCGGACACCGCGGCCGCAAGCTTCTTGTTCACCGGATTGGTCCCTTCGAAGGCTCTCGGCCGGGAAGATACCAACCCGCCCTCCGGGTAAGCGGAACGGCGGACGGACGACGCGTCAGTCCGCGCCGCCCGTCCGCCGTTCGGACCTGTCCCGCGTGCTCGAGCCGGAGTCGGGAACCGGGTCGGGACGCGTGTCAGGACTCGGGTCAGGACACCACCGCGGGATCGGCCGACTGCGCCACCCGCTCGGCGGTCCCCGCGTCGCCGTCGGCGTCGCCGCCGACGGCCACGCCGCGCCGCTTGGAGACGTACACCGCACCGACGATGACCAGGACGGCGACGGCCGCGACGATCGCGCGCACCGTCGCGCTGGTGTCCACTCCGTAGCTGAACTGCACGACCGCCGGGGCGATGAGCAGCGCCACGAGGTTCATGACCTTCAGCAGCGGGTTGATCGCCGGGCCCGCGGTGTCCTTGAACGGGTCGCCGACGGTGTCGCCGATGACGGTCGCGGCGTGGGCCTCGCTGCCCTTGCCGCCGTGGTGGCCGTCCTCGACGAGCTTCTTCGCGTTGTCCCAGGCACCGCCGGAGTTGGCGAGGAACACGGCCATCAGCGTGCCGCAGCCGATGGCGCCCGCGAGGTACGCGCCGAGCGCGCCCACGCCGAGGATGAAGCCGACCGCGATGGGCGCCATCACGGCGAGCAGGCCGGGGGTGGCCAGCTCGCGCAGCGCGTCCTTGGTGCAGATGTCCACGACGCGCCCGTACTCGGGCTTCTCGGTGTAGTCCATGATCCCGGGGTGCTCGCGGAACTGGCGGCGCACCTCGTAGACCACGGCGCCCGCGGAGCGGGAGACCGCGTTGATGGCGAGGCCGGAGAACAGGAAGACGACCGCGGCGCCCAGGATCAGGCCGACCAGGTTGTTGGGCTGGGCGATGTCCAGGCTGAGGTTCATCTCGCCGGCCTTGGCCCCGACCTGCTTGACCGCGTTGGAGATGGCGTCGTTGTACGAGCCGAACAGCGCGGCCGCGGCGAGCACGGCGGTGGCGATGGCGATGCCCTTGGTGATGGCCTTGGTGGTGTTGCCGACGGCGTCCAGGTCGGTGAGGACCTGCGCGCCTGCGCCCTCGACGTCGCCGGACATCTCGGCGATGCCCTGGGCGTTGTCGGAGACGGGCCCGAAGGTGTCCATCGCGACGATCACGCCGACGGTGGTGAGCAGGCCGGTACCGGCCAGGGCCACCGCGAAGAGCGCGAGCATGATGGAGGTGCCGCCGAGCAGGAAGGCCCCGTACACGCCGAGGCCGATGAGGAGCGCCGTGTAGACGGCGGACTCCAGGCCGACGGAGATCCCGGCGAGGACCACGGTGGCCGGGCCGGTCAGGGCGGTCTTGCCGATGTCGCGGACGGGGCGGCGGCTGGTCTCGGTGAAGTAGCCGGTCAGCTGCTGGATCAGGGCCGCGAGGACGATGCCGATGGCGACGGCGACGAGGGCCAGGATCCGCGGGTCCCCGGCGTGCGCGGTGATCGCCGTGTCCTCGACGCCGACGAGCTCCTTGTACGTGGCCGGCAGGTACGCGAAGACGGCGACGGCGACGAGCGCGAGCGAGATCACGGCGGAGATGAAGAAGCCGCGGTTGATGGCGGTCATGCCGCTGCGGTCGCTGCGCCGCGGGGAGACGGCGAAGATGCCGATCATCGCGGTGATGACGCCGATGGCGGGGACGATGAGCGGGAACGCCAGGCCGAGGTCGCCGAAGGCGGCCTTGCCGAGGATGAGCGCGGCGACGAGGGTGACGGCGTACGACTCGAAGAGGTCGGCCGCCATACCGGCGCAGTCGCCGACGTTGTCGCCCACGTTGTCGGCGATAGTCGCGGCATTGCGCGGGTCGTCCTCCGGAATGCCCTGCTCGACCTTGCCGACCAGGTCGGCGCCGACGTCGGCGGCCTTGGTGAAGATGCCGCCGCCGACGCGCATGAACATCGCGATCAGGGCGGCGCCGAGGCCGAAGCCCTCCAGGACCTTGGGGGCGTCGGCGGCGTAGACCAGGACGACGCAGGAGGCGCCGAGCAGGCCGAGGCCGACGGTGAACATGCCGACGACGCCGCCGGTGCGGAACGCGATCCGCATGGCCTTGTGGGCGACGTCGGTGAGGTCCTTGGCGGGCTGGCCCTCCGCGGGGGTGGCCTCACGGGCGGCGGCGGCCACGCGGACGTTGGCGCGGACGGCGAGCCGCATGCCGACGTAGCCGGTGGTCGCCGAGAAGAGCGCGCCGACGAGGAAGAAGGCGGAACGTCCCGCCCGCTGGGTCCAGTCGTCCGCGGGGAGCAGGAAGAGCAGGAAGAACACGACGACGGCGAAGATGCCGAGGGTGCGCAGCTGCCGGCCCAGGTAGGCGTTGGCGCCTTCCTGCACGGCGGCGGCGATCTTCTTCATGCTGTCGGTGCCCTCGCCTGCGGCGAGGACCTGGCGTACCAGGATCTGCGCGACGACGAGGGCGGCAAGGGCCACGGCCGCGATCACCATCACGATGAGCCGATTGTCATCGGTGAGTACCGCGGCTGCCAGATCGGCGGTGCCGTCCGGCGAGAGAGGGGTGAAGAGCCCCGTCATTCGTCCTCCTTGACGTGATGAGCTCAAGATGTGGACGGATTGTAGGGAGCTCTTCCCGATCAAAACAGTGCGCGGGAAACGGAATTGGCCTGCACTTGCTCCTCACCAATAGATCCCGTCACTCCATTACCCCCGAAAGGGGTAATGGGACAAAGGCATTGACGCCTGATCATTGATCTAGGAATACCGCACGGGCGTGAACGCGGACATGAAAAAAGGCCCTGTTCACAGGGCCTTGAATAAGATCGAATAAACCGACCGGACTACGGGACTTCGGCCGTCCCGGACACGGGCCAGCTCATCCGGATGGTCCCGCCACCCTCCCCGCTGGTCACCTCTACGTCGTCGACGAGACCGCTGATCACGGCGAGGCCCATCTCGTCCTCGGTGTCCCCGTCGGGGTCCAGGGCGGCGGCGAGCCCGGGCACGGCGCCCGTCGGGCCGCCGGCCGGCCCGGGGACCTCGTCGCCGACCTCGATGGAGAAGAGCTTCTCCTCCTCGGTCAGCACCACCCGGACGGGCGCGGTCAGTCCGTTGCTGAGGTGCAGTCCGACGGCGCGCGAGCAGGCCTCGCCCACCGCGAGGCGGACCTCGTCGAGCACGGCCTCGTCCACACCCGCCCGCCGGGCCACGGCGGCCGCGACCAGGCGTGCCGTCCGGACGTGCTCGGGCTGGGCGCTGAAGCGCAGTTCAACGGTGGCCATTGCGTCCCCCTCGGACTACGGGCGTGGCTTACGGGGGCCCGGGCCGCGCACGGCCCGCGCCCCCGCTCCTCTTCCACTCCGCCCCCGGGGCCCGGCGGCCGCCGGGGGCGGAGCCGTCAGTCGGTGGCGGCGACGGCGTCTTCCACCGTCGTGTGGATCGGGAACACCTTGGTCAGACCGGTGATACGGAAGATCTTCAGGATGCGCTCCTGGTTGCACACCAAGCGCAGCGAGCCCTCGTGCGCGCGGACGCGCTTGAGGCCTCCCACGAGCACACCGAGGCCGGTGGAGTCGAGGAAGTCCACTCGCTCCATGTCGACAACCAGGTGGTAGCTGCCGTCGTTCACCAACTCGACCAACTGCTCGCGCAGCTTGGGCGCGGTATACACATCAATCTCGCCACCGACCTCCACGACCGTGCGGTCGCCGACAGTGCGAGTCGACAGGGACAGGTCCACGGATCCTCCAGCACCTTGCTATCGAGCGGCGCCCCCCAGGGGCCTCCCCACCCGCGGGCGGGGGGAGAGTTTGGCTGCCGCGATGGCATTCAACCACTTACCGGCAGGCGCGCACGACGCCTTCGGACCATTGTCCCGCACGCCGGTGACACACTCGGTTCCAATGGCCAATACTCACCGTCCCGGGCGGCCCACGGCACCCGAGGACCCTCGACCCACCCCCGGGGCGGTTCTGGACCGCCTGTCACGGGGGCCTTCCCGAGCTGCGCGCATCACCCATACGGAGCACTTGCCCCCTCGGGGGGGCCGTCATGCAGTCTGGCCCGACCGCATCCGAACGGATGTCGTGGCGGCGATCCGGGCCGCCGGGATCGAACACCCGTGGGAACACCAGGCCGCGGCCGCCGAGCACGCCCTCGACGGCGTGTCGGTGGTCGTCGCCACCGGCACCGCGTCCGGCAAGTCCCTCGCCTACCTCGCCCCCGTGCTGTCCACCCTCGCGGACGGCGCCGAGGCCCCGAACGGCCGCGGGGCGACCGCCCTGTACCTCGCCCCGACCAAGGCCCTGGCGGCCGACCAGCGGCGCGCCGTGCGCGAGCTGGCCGCCCCGCTGGGCAACGCGGTCCGGCCCGCCGTGTACGACGGCGACACGCCGGTCGAGGAACGCGAATGGGTGCGCCAGTACGCGAACTACGTGCTGACCAACCCCGACATGCTGCACCGAGGGATCCTCCCGGCCCATCCCCGATGGTCCTCCTTCCTGCGCGCGCTGCGCTACGTGGTCATCGACGAGTGCCACACCTACCGGGGCGTCTTCGGCTCCCACGTGGCCCAGGTGCTGCGCCGACTGCGGCGGCTGTGCGCCCGCTACGGCTCCGAACCGGTCTTCCTGCTGGCCTCCGCCACCGCGAGCGACCCGGCGACCGCCGCCTCCCGGCTGACCGGGCTCCCGGTCACCGAGGTCGCCGACGACGCCTCGCCGCGCGGCGAGGTGGTCTTCGCCCTGTGGGAGCCCCCGCTGACCGAGCTGCGGGGCGAGAAGGGCGCCCCGGTACGCCGCACCGCGACGGCCGAGACCGCCGACCTGCTGACCGACCTGGTCGTCCAGGGCGTCCGCACGGTCGCCTTCGTCCGCTCCCGGCGCGGCGCCGAGCTGATCTCGGTGATCGCCCAGCAGCGGCTGGCCGAGGTCGACCGCTCCCTGCCCCGGCGTGTCGCGGCCTACCGGGGCGGCTACCTGCCCGAGGAGCGCCGCGCCCTGGAGCGGGCCCTGCACTCCGGGGACCTGCTGGGGCTGGCCGCCACCACCGCCCTGGAGCTGGGCGTGGACGTCTCGGGCCTGGACGCGGTCCTGATCACCGGCTATCCGGGCACCCGGGCCTCCCTGTGGCAGCAGGCGGGCCGGGCCGGCCGGTCCGGGCAGGGGGCACTGGCCGTGCTCATCGCCCGCGACGACCCGCTGGACACCTACCTCGTCCACCACCCCGAGGCCCTGTTCCGCCGCCCGGTGGAGGCCACGGTGCTGGACCCGGACAACCCCTACGTCCTGGCCCCGCACCTGTGCGCGGCCGCCGCCGAGTCCCCGCTGACCGACGCCGACCTCGCCCTGTTCGGCCCTGCCGCCGCCGGCCTGATGCCGCAGCTGGAGGCCGCGAGGCTGCTGCGGCGCCGGGCCACCGCCTGGCACTGGACCCGCCGGGAGCGGGCCGCGGACCTGGCCGACATCCGGGGCGAGGGCGGCCGCCCGGTGCAGATCGTCGAGTCGGCCACCGGGCGGCTGCTGGGCACGGTGGACGAGTCCGCGGCCCACACCGCCGTACACGACGGCGCGGTCCACCTCCACCAGGGCCGCACCTATCTGGTGCAGCGGCTGGACCTGGAGGACTCGGTGGCCCTGGTCGAGGAGGCCGACCCGCCCTTCTCCACCACCGCCCGCGACACCACCTCCATCGCCATCCTGGAGACGGAGACCGAGATCCCGTGGGGCGACGCCCGGCTCTGCTACGGCACGGTGCAGGTCACCAACCAGGTGGTGTCCTACCTGCGCCGCAAGCTGATCACCGGCGAGGTGCTCGGGGAGGCCAAGCTGGACCTCCCGCCCCGCACCCTGCGCACCCGGGCAGTGTGGTGGACCGTGACCGAGGACCAGCTCGACGCGGCCCGGATCCACCCGGAGATCCTCGGCGGCGCCCTCCACGCCGCCGAGCACGCCTCCATCGGCCTGCTCCCGCTGTTCGCCACCTGCGACCGCTGGGACATCGGCGGCGTCTCCGTGCCGCTCCATCCCGACACCCTCCTTCCGACGGTCTTCGTGTACGACGGCCACCCCGGCGGCGCCGGCTTCGCGGAGCGCGCCTTCCACACGGCCCGCGCCTGGCTCACGGCGACCCGCGACGCCATCGCGGCCTGCGAATGCGAGGCCGGCTGCCCCTCGTGCATCCAGTCCCCAAAATGCGGCAACGGCAACGACCCCCTCCACAAACGCGGCGCCATCCGCCTCCTGACCCGCCTCCTCAAGGAGTCCCCGCAACCCTGACCCCAAGCGCCTCAGCCGCCTGAGCCGGTGCGGGGCCCGGGGCCCGGCTCGGCAGCGGAGGTGCGGGGCCCGGGGTCCCGCTGGGCAGCGGAGGGCCTGCGCGGGCCGTGGACGTCGGGGTGAAGGGGCCCGTCGCAGGGCGGGCCGCGACCTCGGCCACCTCGCCGTGGACGGTGCAGGAGGCCAGGGACGCCTCCTGGGCCCGGGCCACCCGGCCGGCCGCGGCGCAGGCGGACTCCGGGCCGTGGGCCCAGGTCGCCGCCGCGGCCAGGGCCGCCAGGTCGGCGGCTGCGGCCGCCCGGTGCCGGGCGACGACGGCCTGGCCGAGCAGGAGCACCCCGCCGAACACAGTGCCCAGCACCACCGCCACCAGCGCCGCCCACACCGTGGCCGAACCCCGGTCGCCCCTCACGGCGGCGGCCCCACGCTGTCCTCGGCCAGCGCCACCGCCCGGGCCCCGAGCCGCACCGGCAGCCCGCGCGGCCCCGGCGGCGGAGCCGCCACCCGCACCCGCCACAGGTCCCCCTCCCGCTCCAGCGCCACCTCGGCCCCCGGCGGGGCGGCCGCCCGGGCCGCCGCCAGTGCCGTGTCGACCGGCTCCGACCGGGCCGCCGCCCGGGCGCCGGCGCGGGCCGCGTCCACACAGCGGATCTGCGCGGCCGCCGCCATCAGCGCCCACACCAGCAGCGCCGCGAACAGCACCAGCGCTGGAATCACCACGGCGGCCTCCGCCGTCACATATCCCCGGTCCCGGCGCACCGCGCCGCGCCGCCGCCGCTTTCCCTCAGAACGGCACATCGAGCGCCTTCCCGATGGTCGACTGGAGTGCGGTGGAGACCACGTCGCTCGTCACCACCTTGTACAGAACGGCTGCGAATGCACACGCCGCGATCGTGCCCATGGCGTATTCGGACGTGGACATCCCCGCATCGCCCATGCGGCCCTTCAGCGCAGCCCGCATCCGAAACACGATGATCCTCATGACAACCTCCCGTTGATATTGATTTCCTGACGTGATCTCAGCCCGTTTTCACATCGCCCCTTTTACGCCCCTGACAGCAGGCCCGAGGCCATTCCGATCACCACCGGGGCCACTCCCACCGCGAGGAACGCGGGCAGGAAGCACAGCCCCACCGGCGCGGTGACGAGCACCGCCGCCCGCTGAGCGCGGGCGCCCGCCTCCCGGACCCGCTCCTCCCGCAGGGCCGTCGCCAGACGCGCCACGGGTTCGGCGGCCGGAGCCCCCGTCCGGGCGGCCCGCTCCAGGCACTCCGCGAGCGGCCGGGCCCCCGGTATCTGCGCCAACCTCCCCAACGCCGCGCCCGGTTCGCCGCCGAGCCGCAGCTCCGCCCCGGCCAGCGCCAGCCGCTCGCCCACCGGGCCGCCCAGCGACTCCCCCACGACCTCGGCGGCCTCCACCGGCCCGGCACCTGCGGCCAGGCAGGCGGCCAACAGGTCAGCGGCGAAGGGCAGCTGGCGCTCCGCCTCCCGCGGATCCGCCCCGGCGGGCCCGCGCCGGCGCCGGCGCAGCCACCACACCGCATACGCCGCCCCGCAGCCCGCGGCCCACCCGAGCACCCCGCCGAGCAGCAGCCCCGTCGCCGACCACACCGCCGCCGGAACCGCCCACACGGCCACCGCACCCCGTATCCGCACCGCCAGGGCCGAGCGCTGCCGCTGCTGCGGCCCCGCCAGCAGCCCGACGGCTCTGCGCCGGGCCGCCCGCGCCCCGGCCCGGGCGGCCACCGCGCCCGCCGCGCAGAGCACCGCCGCCGCGAGGCACAGCACCGTCCCCAGCCTGTGGACCGCGGTCCCGTCCATCACCGCTCCCCCGCCCGTACGATCCGCCGGCACCACAGCAGCCCCAGCACCTCCAGCACCCCGCCCGCCAGCAGGCAGCCCCAGCCGACCGGGGTGTGCAGCAGCACCCGCAGCGGATCCGCCCCCAGCCCCGTCCCGATCACCAGCCCCACCAGCGGCAGCAGGGCCAGCACCACCGCCGTCGATCTCGCCCCTGCCAACTGGGCCCGCAGCGCCTCCCGCCGGTCCCGGTCGGCCCGCAGGGCCCCCTCCAGCCGCTCCAGTCCGGCGGCCAGCCCGGCGCCCCCGTCCACGGAGATCCGCCAGCAGGCGGCCATCCCGGCCAGCCCCTCCGCGCCGGGCTCCCGGGCCGCCTGCCGCAGCGCCCCCGGCACGTCCCCGCCGAACGCGGCCGCGGCGAGCACCGCCGTCTCCGCCGGCCCCGGAGCACCCGGACCCACGGCGGTCCGCCGCAGGGCCGCGGTCAGCGCCTGCCCGGGCTGGGCCCCGGCCCGCAGCTCGCCCACCGCCGCCCCGCACAGGGCGATCACCTCGGCGGCCCGCGCGCACCGGTCCCGCTCCCGCTGCCGGGCCGCCAGCCGGCGCCGCACGAGCGGGACCGCCACGGCCCCCGCCGCGAGCGGAACCACCGACCCGCCCAGCAGCGCGAGAACCAGCCCGGCCCCGAGGCAGGCCCACCACTCCCGCCACCGCGCGGCCCGCACCCGCACCGCGCTCACCAGCCGCTCCCGGCGCACCGGCCCGCCCCGCACCGGCGGACCGCCGCCGGCCAGCACCGCGCGGGCCCGCCGCGCCGCCCGGTCGCCCCCGGCCAGGGCCCACGCGGCCGTCCCGGCGCACAGCATCCCGGCGAACAGCGGCAGCGGCACCGCGGCGGCCCCCGCCCCGCTCACCGCACACCGCCCAGCAGCGGGCGCAGCCGCTCCCAGCCGCGCTCCCGTACGAAGCCGCGGGCGGACCAGCGCAGCGCCGGTACGGTGACCACCAGCCCGGCGGCATCCCGCTCCAGGACGTGCACCTCGGCCACCCGGCGCCGCCCGGCCCGGTCCCGGACCAGGTGCAGGACGAGGGTCAGGGCGGCCGCCAACTGGCTGTGCAGGGCGGCCCGGTCGAGGCCGGCGGCAGTCCCGAGCGCCTCCAGCCGGGCCGGTACGTGCCCGGCGGCATTCGCATGGACGGTGCCGCAGCCCCCCTCGTGCCCGGTGTTCAACGCGGCCAGGAGATCGGCCACTTCAGGCCCTCGCACCTCGCCGACCACGAGCCGGTCCGGCCGCATCCGCAGCGCCTGCCGGACCAGGTCCGCGAGGGTGACCAGGCCCGCTCCCTCCTGGTTGGCGGGCCGGGTCTCCAGCCGCACCACATGGGGATGGTCGGGCCGCAACTCGGCGGAGTCCTCGGCGAGGACGATCCGCTCCCCGGGACCGACCAGCCCCAGCAGGGCGCTGAGCAGGGTGGTCTTGCCGGTGCCGGTCCCGCCGGAGACCAGGAACGACAGCCGGGCCTGCACCATTTCCCGCAGCAGCCGCGCCCCGCCGGGCGGCAGCGTCCCCGCCTCGACGAGCTCCTCCAGCGTGAACGCCCGCGGCCGCACCACCCGCAGCGACAGACAGGCCGACCCGACCGCCACCGGAGGCAGCACCGCATGCAGCCGGGTGCCGTCCGGCATCCGGGCGTCCACCCAGGGCCGGGCATCGTCCAGGCGCCGGCCCGCGACAGCGGCCAGCCGCTGGGCCAGCCGGCGCACGGCCTCGGCATCGGGGAAGGTGACGCCGGTCAGCTCCAGCCCGCCGCCCCGGTCCACCCACACCCGGTCCGGAGCGGCCACCAGCACATCGGTGACCCCGGGGTCGGCGAGGAGCCCCTCCAACGGGCCCGCCCCGACCAGTTCGGACCGCAGCTCCTCGGCCGCACCCAGCACTTCGGCATCCCCGAGCAGCCGACAGCCGATCGGCGTGACGGAGGCGGCGAGCCCGGCACCGATCTCCTCGGCGCGCTCGGCGGCGGCGG
>NZ_JBEYXK010000051.1:26539-48687 GCF_040645035.1 Streptomyces sp. NPDC046876
CGTACTCTCCCCCCCCCCCCTCCTCGGCCTCCCCGCCCCGCCGGCCCGGCGCCCGCAGGGCCGCGGCCACCCGGGCCGGGGTCGGCTCCGCCCCGCTCTCGGCGAGCCGGCGGCGCACCGCATCCAGGAGCACCGCGCTCATGCCGTCACCCCCCGGGCGGCGGCCGGGCCGAGCACCCGGCGCCAGAAGCCGTCGCAGAACCGGGCCAGCGCGCCCCGGCCGTGCGCCCCCGGCGGCTCCCCGTCGGCGACGCGCCCCGGGAGCCCCACCTCGAGCGGCACCTCGCCGGCCAGCGGGACGCCCAGCAGCCCCGCCACCGCTTCGGCATCGAGTCCACCGGGCGCGGGGCCCCGTACGACGGCCCGCACGTCCCGGGCGGCGATCCGCACCCCGGCCGCGACCCGGCCCGCGGCGGCCACCGCCCGCAGCTCGGCCGGAACCACCAGCAGCACCAGGTCGAGCTGGGCCAGGGCCTCGGCGACGGCTTCGTCGACCCGGCGGGGCAGGTCGACCACGACGACCCCGCCCCGGCGGCGTGCGGCGGCCACCACGGAGCGCACCGCGTCGGGCGGCACCGCCACCCGGTCGCCGCGGTCCCAGCTCAGCACCCGCAGGGCGTGCAGCTCGGGCAGGGACTCCTCCAGGGCGCCGGCGGCGACCCGGCCGCGGGATCCGGCGAGGTCGGGCCAGCGCAGGCCGTCGGCGCTCTCGCCGCCGAGCAGGACGTCCATGCCGCCGCCGAGGGGGTCCCCGTCGATGAGGATGGTGCGCTCCCCGGCTCGGGCGGCCCGCAGGGCGAGGGCGCAGGCGAGGGTGGAGGCGCCGGCGCCTCCGCTGCCGCCGATCACCCCGACGGCCAGAGCGCTCCGTCCGGCGCCTTCCACCACGTCGGCGATGCGGTCGACCAGCAGTGCCTCGGCGTCGGGGAGCCGCAGCACGTCCTCGGCGCCGATCTCCACCGCCAGCTGCCACACGAGGGGGTCGTCCGGATCCCTCCCGACGAGCAGCACCCCCGGCCGGCGCGGGGCCCCGCGGACGCGCCGGGCGGCGTCGTCCCCGACGAGCACAAGCGGCGCGGAGTCCCAACCGACTGCGCCTCCCCCACTGCCGCCGCCCCCGGCACCACCGGCACCACTGCCGCCTCCGCCTCCGCCGTCACCGCTCCCGCCGGCCTCGCTCCCGCCTCCGCTTTGCCCGGGCACCGCATGGAGCACATGCGGCTCGGCCCCGGCGGCGGCGCACAGCCGCAGCAGATCGTCCAGCAGCAACGGGTCCTCGGTGAGGATCAGCGGCCGCCCGCCGCCGGCGCCCGGCGCGCCCCCGCGGCCCGCCGACCTGATTCCGCCTGTCCCGATCCGTTCCGCCAGTTCGCACGACTTCGATCCAGCCACGATCTCCGCCCCCTTCTCACCGCAAATGCCAGCCACCGCGGACTTCGCGGCTGGAATCACCGTGCGGCGATCCGGAAAAAGAAGTGGATCTTGCTCGAAAACTGTGGACAACGGGAGCCTTGTGAATAACTCCGTCACCCCCACAGGTGAGTTCCCCAGTGCGGCGGAACGACTACGCACCGTGACGACCGGGGGAGGGGTGAGGGCCTTCGCCGCGCGGGCCCGCCAAGGCAGGAGGACCGCAGGAGCGGGCACTTGGCACCGGAGGGAAGGACGCAAACCGCGTCCGGACATGCGACGACCCCCGCCGGGGGGGAGAGCGGGGGTCGTCCCCACGGTCCGACTCGGGGGGGGAGGAGCCAGACCGGGTTAGCACGGTCGCGAACGATCCGTGACTTCCATGGTGTACCCGAGAGGCCTCTCAGGCAAACCCACGCGCCACACCTTACGCCGAATGGTGGGCGCATATGCTCGGGGCGTGGAAATCCAGCCCTTGCCGCACTCGTCGCCCCGCACCGCAGCGTTCTTCGACCTGGACAAGACGGTCATTGCGAAGTCGAGCACTCTGACGTTCAGCAAGTCCTTCTACCACGGCGGCCTGATCAACCGCCGGGCCGTGCTGCGTACCGCGTACACCCAGTTCATCTACCTGGTCGGCGGCGCCGACCACGATCAGATGGAGCGGATGCGGGAGTACCTGTCCGCCCTGTGCAAGGGCTGGAACGTCCAGCAGGTGCGCGAGATCGTCGCCGAGACCCTGCACGACCTCATCGACCCGCTGATCTACGACGAGGCCGCGTCGCTCATCGAGGCCCACCACACCGCCGGCCGCGACGTGGTGATCGTGTCGACGTCCGGCGCGGAAGTGGTCGAGCCGATCGGCGAGATGCTGGGCGCGGACCGGGTGGTCGCCACCCGCATGGTCATCGGCGAGGACGGCTGCTTCACCGGCGAGATCGAGTACTACGCCTACGGGCCCACCAAGGCCGAGGCGGTCCGGGAGCTGGCCGAATCCGAGGGCTACGACCTCTCGCGCTGCTACGCCTACAGCGACTCGGTGACCGACATCCCGATGCTGGAGGCGGTCGGCCACCCGCACGCGGTCAACCCCGACCGCGCGCTGCGGCGCGAGGCGGTGGCCCGCGAGTGGCCGGTGCTGGTCTTCAACCGGCCGGTCCGCCTGAAGCAGCGGCTGCCCGGGCTGTCCATGCCGGCGCGGCCGGCCCTGGTCGCCGCCGCGGCCGTGGGCGCGGCCGCGGCGACGGCGGGCCTCGTCTGGTACGCGAGCCGCCGCCGTGCGGGCGCCCTGTCCGCCGCCGCTGCCGCCACCGCGGCCGCAGCCACCGCGGCCGCCTCCGCCTGACACGCTCGACCGCCGCCTCGGCGGCGGCCGGCAAGCCCTCGCCCGTGCGCCCCTGCGGCCCGCCGACCTGCACGAACGAACCTGCCCGGTTCGCCCCACTGCGTGCCGGAAAGTAAAAAAAGTGGCCAGGGGTTCCGCTTCACACCCAAGCGGAGTACAAAGGAGTCACGGCCCGCGAGACCAAAGAACATCCGAGAGGATCATCTTTAAAACGCAGTAAGGCCCACGGACCGAATCGCATGAACGCCGAGCACCCACGCGACGTCGACCCGTCGATTACGGGCCAGCCGCACCAGGTAACCGGGCAAAGTTCCCGACCTGATGGGCACTATCGAGGACGCTTGGTAACTGGGCGTAAATGCCAGCGGCGACACCAGAGCTTGACGGTGTCGCCGCAACCCTGTTCCGGGCCCGAGACCCGGAACCTCGTGCCCGACCCGCACCCCGCCCCTCAGGCCGCGCCGCGCTGCAGGGCTTCGCAGACCGCCGTCGACTCGCGGACGCCGAGCTCCACGGCCCGCCCGCAGTGGGCGATCCACTCGGCCATCCCCTCCGCGGTCCCGGAGACGTAGCCGGCGAAGGCGGCCAGGTACGCCTCGCGCCCCTGCTCCGCGTGGCCGACCTCGGCCGGGCAGATGGCCTTGGGGTCAAGACCGCTGTTGACCAGCACGATCCGCTCCGCCGCCCGCGCGACCAGCCCGTTGTACGAGGCGAACGGGCGCAGCGCCAGCAGCTCGCCGTGCACCACGGCCGCGACCACCAGCGCCGGGGCCGAGCTGCCCGCGATGACCAGCCGGGACAGCCCGTCCAGCCGGCCCGCGACCTCGTCGGCCGAGGGCAGCGGCACGTCGGCCAGCAGCGGTTCGTCCACCGGCTCGCCGGCCAGGCGCGGCCGGCCCACCACATCGCCGTCGGCGGCGGTCCCCGTCGCCACCAGGTGCAGGCGCGCCAGCACCCGCAGCGGCGACTGGCGCCAGATGCTCAGCAGCTGCCCGGCCTCCGCCGTCAGCCGCAGCGCGGCGCCGACCGTGCGCGCCTCCGCGTCCGCGCCGAAGTCGGTGCGGCGGCGCACCTCTTCCAGCGCCCAGTCCGCTCCGGACAGGGCCGCGCTGCCGCGGGCCGCCCGCAGCGCGGCCTCCGAGGTGATCTCCCCGCTGCGGCGGCGCATCACCCGGTGTCCGTAGACCCGGTCCACGGCCTTGCGTACGGAGTCCACGCTCTCGGAGACGCCCGGGAGCGCGCCCAGGGCGGCCAGCGGGTCAGCAGCACTACTCATAAGTAGGGAGCCTACGCACTCCACGCCCATAGCACCGACCCCTCCTTGGAGTGGTCTTCTTCACTCACTCTCGCCACAGAAAGCAACCGAGCGGCTACCCTTGGTGAACATGAAGATCGCTTTCGTGGGAAAGGGCGGCAGCGGCAAGACCACGCTGTCCTCCCTCTTCATCCGCCACCTCGCCGCCCATGAGGCCCCGGTCGTCGCGGTGGACGCCGACATCAACCAGCACCTGGGCGCCGCGCTCGGGCTCGACGAGGAGCAGGCAGCGGCGCTGCCCGCGCTCGGCGCGCACCTGCCGCTGATCAAGGAGTACCTGCGCGGATCCAACCCGCGCATCGCGTCCGCCGATTCAATGATCAAGACGACGCCGCCCGGCACCGGCTCGCGGCTGCTGCGGGTCACCGAGGACAACCCGGTGTACGACGCCTGCGCGCGCCGCATCGCGCTCGACGGGCGGGCCGTGAGGCTGATGGCCACCGGCCCGTTCACCGAGTCCGACCTCGGGGTGGCCTGCTACCACTCCAAGGTCGGAGCGGTGGAGTTGTGCCTGAACCACCTGGTCGACGGCCCGGGCGAGTACGTCGTCGTCGACATGACCGCCGGCTCGGACTCCTTCGCCTCGGGCATGTTCACCCGCTTCGACGTGACGTTCCTGGTCGCCGAGCCGACCCGCAAGGGCGTCTCCGTCTACCGCCAGTACAAGGAGTACGCGCGGGACTTCGGGGTCGCGCTGAAGGTGGTCGGCAACAAGGTGCAGGGGGCGGACGACCTCGCGTTCCTGCGCGACGAGGTCGGCGAGGACCTGCTGGTCACGGTCGGGCACTCCGACTGGGTCCGGGCGATGGAGAAGGGCCGGCCGCCCGCCTTCGAGCTGCTGGAGGCGGACAACCGGGCCGCGCTCGAGACCCTGCGCGTGGCGGCCGACGGCTCGTACGCCCTGCGCGACTGGGAGCGGTACACCGCGCAGATGGTGCACTTCCACCTGCGGAACGCGGAGAGCTGGGGCAACTCCAGGACCGGGGTCGACCTGGCGGCCCAGGTCGACCCCGGCTTCGTCCTGCGGGAGGACACCGGAACGGGCGCGGACACGAGTGCGCATGCGGAGGGGGGCGCCGCCGGCGGTGCTACTCCCCGCTCTGGCCCCCTTCGGCCTGCTCCGCAGCCGGCTTGACCCCGGCGGGGGCGGCCGGCTTGGCCGGCGGCCCCGCCGTCAGGAACTTCGTCCAGCCCTCCTTGGGTGCCTCGCCGACGTCGAGGGTGCGCAGCCGCTCCAGGGTCCCGGCGTCCTGGGCGTCCAGCCAGTCGACCAACTCGCGGAAGGGCACGCAGCGCACCTCCGGCCGGGTGCAGACGTTCTTGATGACGTCTTCGACGGCGCGCATGTAGGTGCCGCCGTTCCAGGACTCGAAGTGGTTGCCGATGATCAGCGGCGCGCGGTTGCCCCCGTAGGTCCGCGCGAACGCCTGGAGCAGGCCGTCGCGCATCTGGGCGCCCCAGTACGCGTGCTGCGAGGCGTCGCCCTGGGTGGTCGTTCCGGACTGGTTGACCATGTAGTTGTAGTCCATGCTCAGCGTGTCGAAGGCACGCCCGGGCATGGGCACCAGCTGGAGCGGGATGTCCCACAGGCCGTCGGTCTTCTTCGGCCAGATCTGCTTGCCGATGCCGCTCGAGTCGTATCGGAAGCCCATGTTCCGGGCGGCGAGCATGAAGTTCTTCTGGCCTTCGAGGCAGGGGGTGCGGGCGCCGATCAGCTCCTTGTCGTAGTCGAAGGGGAGCGCCTCCACGTCCTTCAGGCCCGCATTGGTCTTCCAGTTCTTGACGAAGGACTTGGCCTGCTCGATCTCGCTCTTCCACTCCTCGACGGACCAGGTGCCGACGCCGCCGTCCGGGCCGCAGAAGTGACCGTTGAAGTGGGTGCCGATCTCGTTGCCCTCCAGCCAGGCCGCACGCAGCTGGGTGACGGTGTCCTTGATGCCCTGGAGGTCTCCGAAGCCGATGTCGGAGCGGCCGGACCCGTGCTGCGGGGCGGTATAGAGGGAACGTTTCTCCTCAGGAAGCACGTACAGGCCGCTGAGGAAGAACGTCATGCGGGCGTCGTATTTCCGGCCCACCTCGCGGAAGTGGGAGAAGAGCCTCTGGCCGTCCTCGCCGGCCCCGTCCCACGAGAACACCACGAACTGCGGCGGCTTCTCGCCGGCCCCCAGCTTCTGCGGCTTGCGCACGTTCGGCTGCGGGCCCGTGTACGAGGTCGAGCCGTCCCCGATGAGCCGCTTCACGCTGCTGGGGGCCTCGGGAGCGGCGGCGCCCTTGCGGCCGCCCGGGCCCCGGGCCGCCCCCGGGGAGTCGGAGGCGCTGCACCCGGCGGCGCCCAGCACCAGCGCCATGGCGACCAGGCCGCCGGCGGTCTTCTTCGTGGCGGCGATCATCCGTCCACCTCTTCTCGCAGTTGCCCGCGGTTCCCCGTGGGAGTTCGCTTCCGCGCCGCAACGTCCCACGCCGGACACCCCGGTGAGGATGTGACTTGCCGGACAAAATGCTTAATCACCCACCGGTGGGAATCCGTGAGCCATTTGCTCGTATTACCTATCGCCGCCCTTTACTCTCCATTACCTTTCATTTACTGAGTGTTGAGACTCCGCCGCTTCATCCCGCCGCTTCATCCCTCCCAGAGGAGACGGGACCCGTGACAGCCACCTCTCCCCAGCGCCCCGCCGAAGAGCCCGCCGCCGCCCGGTCCCGCCCCGACCTCGCGGCGGACCTCTCGGCCTCCCTGACCGTGTTTCTGATCGCCCTGCCGCTCTCCCTCGGCATCGCCCTGGCCACCGGCGCCCCGCTCCAGGCCGGGCTGGTCGCCGCGGCCGCCGGCGGGCTCGTGGCAGGGCGCCTGGGCGGTGCGCCCCTCCAGGTCAGCGGACCGGCCGCAGGACTCACCGTCGTCACCGCCGAGTTGATCCAGCGCTACGGCTGGCGCACCACCTGCGCCATCACCGTGCTGGCCGGCGTCTGCCAGCTCGGGCTGGCCGCGCTGCGCACCGCCCGGTCGGCGCTGATGGTGAGCCCCGCGATCGTGCACGGCATGCTCGCGGGCATCGGCGTGACCATCGCCCTGGCCCAGCTGCACATCGTCCTCGGCGGCACGCCGCAGAGCTCGGCCGTCGCCAACGTCCGCGGTCTGCCCGCGCAGTTGGCAGACATCCATCCGGCCGCCCTCGGCGTCAGCGCCCTGACCCTCGCCGTCCTGCTCGGCTGGCCGCGGCTGCCCGGGCGGGTGGGCCGCGCCCTGCGTACGGTGCCGGCCGCGCTGGCCGCCGTCGCGACCGCCACCGCCTTCGCCTCGCTGGCCGGGCTGACCCTGCCCCGGGTGGACCTGCCGTCCTGGCGCAGCCACGCCCTGCCCCAGCTGCCCGAGGGCCCGGTGCTCGGCCTCCTCGCCGCAGTACTGACCATCACCCTGGTCGGCAGCGTGGAATCCCTGCTGTCCGCGGTGGCCACCGACAAGCTGATCGCCTCCGAGCGGCGTACGGGCAACCGGCCGCGGCGGGCCGACCTCGACCGGGAGCTGCGCGGCCAAGGGGCCGCCAACATCGTCTCCGGGGCCCTCGGCGGGCTGCCGATCACCGGTGTGGCCGTACGGAGCGTGGCGAACGTGAAGTCCGGTGCGACCAGTCGCAATTCGGCCATGTTGCACGGGCTGTGGATCGTGCTCGCGGCCGGGCTCCTGGTCCCGGTCCTCGACCTGATCCCGCTCGCCGCCCTGGCCGCGCTCGTGACGGCGGTCGGCGTACAGATGGTGAGCATCACGCACCTGCGCAGCGTCACCCGGCACCGCGAGGCCGTGGTGTACGCGACCACCATCGCGGCGGTGGTGCTCGGCGGGGTCCTGGAAGGGGTCGCGGTCGGCATCGCGGTCGCCGTGGTGCTGGCCTTGCACCGGCTGGCCCGCACCCGCATCACGGTGGAGGCGCGGGAAGGAACCCACCACGTGTGGGTGCGCGGGCAGTTGACCTTCCTCGCGGTACCGCGGTTGAGCCGGACGCTGAACCAGATCCCCCACACGGGCCATGTGGTGCTCGAGCTGGACGGCTCGTTCATGGACCACGCGGCGTACGAGACGCTCCAGGACTGGCAGGACTCCCATCTGGCGCACGGCGGTTCGCTGGAGGTGACCGGCCGCTCGGCGGAACGGGACCACAGCGCGGACACCGGAGGGTCCGACGGCGGCGGCGGGCACGGGCGGCAACAGGGCGGCCACCACGCACACGGCGGACACAACGCACACCCCGGGCACAGCAGCTACAGCGGGCAGAGTGGCCACGGCGGACACAGCGGCCACGGCGGGCACAGCGCGCGCGTCCGCGCCGCCCAGCGCGACGGGCACCACTGCTGCCGCCCCTGGACCCCGTGGAAGAACCACTGCGACCACCAGGCCGAGAGCGGCCGTACGCTGCCGGCCCCGGCCACCGCCGAGCCCGCCGGCGACAGCGCCGCACCCGCCACGCCCCTCCCCCCCACCACGCCCGCCGCGCCCACCGCGCCCACCGCGCCGGTCCCGCACGCGACGCCCGCCCCGCGCAGCCGCGGGGCCCGCCGCCTGGCCAGCGGGATCACCGCCTTCCAGCGGGACACCGCCCCGCACGTCCGCGACGAGCTGGCCCGCCTCGCCCGCGAGGGGCAGCGGCCCTCGCAGCTCTTCCTGACCTGCGCGGACTCCCGCCTGGTGACCAGCATGATCACGGCCAGCGGCCCGGGTGACCTGTTCACCGTCCGCAACGTCGGCAACCTGGTCCCCTTGCCGGGCGCGGAGAGCGCGGACGACTCCGTCGCGGCAGCCATCGAGTACGCGGTGGACGTCCTCAGGGTGGACAGCATCACGGTGTGCGGACACTCCGGATGCGGCGCCATGCAGGCCCTGCTCAACGCCGCGCCCGGCGACCCGGCCACGCCGCTGACCCGGTGGCTGCGGCACGGCGTGCCGAGCCTGCAGCGGATGGCCAGCCGCCACCACGCCTGGGCCCGGATCGCGGGCCGGCTCCCCGCGGACGCCGTGGAGCAGCTGTGCCTGACCAACGTGGTGCAGCAGCTGGAGCACCTCAGGGCCCACGAGTCGGTGACCCGGCGGCTCGCCGACGGCACGCTGGAGCTCCACGGGATGTACTTCCACGTGGGCGAGGCGCAGGCCTACCTGCTGTCCGAGGGCGAGGATTTCTTCGACTGTCGGGTTTTTGACAGTGTCGGCCAACACGCCTGAGTCCGGCGCGCCCTGAACCGATACCCTCCGGTATCCGTGCCATCGTTTGGCCCCTTCCCGCACCCTGCAGCGGGGAGGGGCCACTCGTGCGCACGGGGCCCCTGTGGAAATAGGTCTACACCAATTTCGGGCTACCCCTTGTCACCTGGGGCGTCCGACTGATGAGCTATGCCCGGGGACACAACGGACACCCTGGGAAAGGGAGATGTCGTGAGCAACGAGAGCCTGGCCAATCTGCTCAAGGAGGAGCGGCGGTTCGCACCGCCTGCCGATCTGGCCGCCGCCGCCAACGTGACGTCGGCTGCGTACGCACAGGCCGAGGCGGACCGGCTGGGCTTCTGGGCCGACCAGGCCCGCCGCCTGACCTGGGAGGTCGAGCCGACCGAGACGCTCGACTGGACCAACCCGCCCTTCGCCAAGTGGTTCGCCGACGGCAGGCTGAACGTCGCCTACAACTGCGTGGACCGGCACGTCGAGGCCGGCAACGGCGACCGGGTCGCGATCCACTTCGAAGGCGAGCCCGGCGACAGCCGCGCGATCACGTACGCCGAGCTCAAGGACGAGGTCTCCCGCGCCGCGAACGCCCTGACCGAGCTGGGTGTCGAGGCCGGCGACCGGGTCGCCGTCTACCTGCCGATGATCCCCGAGGCCGTCGTCGCGATGCTCGCGTGCGCCCGGATCGGCGCCGCGCACTCGGTGGTCTTCGGCGGCTTCTCTGCGGAAGCCGTGGCCTCCCGCATCCAGGACGCCGACGCCAAGCTGGTCATCACCGCCGACGGCGGCTACCGCCGCGGCAAGCCCTCCGCCCTCAAGCCCGCCATCGACGAGGCCGTCGCCAAGTGCCCGCAGGTCGAGCACGTGCTCGTCGTACGCCGCACCGGCCAGGACACCGCCTTCACCGAGGGCCGCGACCTGTGGTGGCACGACGTGGTCGGCCGCCAGTCCGCCGAGCACGCCCCGCAGGCCTTCGACGCCGAGCAGCCGCTGTTCATCCTCTACACCTCGGGGACCACGGGGAAGCCCAAGGGCATCCTGCACACCTCCGGCGGCTACCTCACGCAGGCCGCGTACACCCACCACGCCGTCTTCGACCTCAAGCCGGAGACGGACGTCTACTGGTGCACCGCCGACATCGGCTGGGTGACCGGGCACTCCTACATCGTCTACGGGCCCCTCGCGAACGGCGCCACGCAGGTGATGTACGAGGGCACGCCGGACACCCCCCACCAGGGCCGGTTCTGGGAGGTCGTGCAGAAGTACGGGGTCACCATCCTGTACACCGCGCCGACCGCGATCCGCACCTTCATGAAGTGGGGTGACGACATCCCGGCGAAGTTCGACCTGTCGAGCCTGCGCGTGCTCGGCTCGGTCGGTGAGCCGATCAACCCCGAGGCGTGGATCTGGTACCGCAAGCACATCGGCGGTGACCGCTGCCCGATCGTGGACACCTGGTGGCAGACCGAGACCGGCGCGATGATGATCTCCCCGCTGCCCGGCGTCACCGAGACCAAGCCCGGCTCGGCGCAGCGCGCGCTGCCGGGCATCGGCGCCACGGTCGTGGACGACGAGGGCAACGAGGTCCCCAACGGCGGTGGCGGCTACCTGGTCCTCACCCAGCCGTGGCCGTCGATGCTGCGCACGATCTGGGGCGACGACCAGCGCTTCGTCGACACGTACTGGTCGCGCTTCGAGGGGCGGTACTTCGCGGGCGACGGCGCCAAGAAGGACGAGGACGGCGACATCTGGCTGCTGGGCCGGGTGGACGACGTGATGCTCGTGTCCGGCCACAACATCTCCACCACCGAGGTCGAGTCGGCGCTCGTCTCCCACCCCTCCGTCGCCGAGGCGGCGGTCGTGGGCGCGGCCGACGAGACCACCGGCCAGGCCATCGTGGCCTTCGTGATCCTGCGCGGCAGCGCCGCCGAGACGGCCGGCCTGGTCGGCGAGCTGCGCGACCACGTGGGCGCCACGCTCGGCCCGATCGCCAAGCCGAAGCGGATCCTTCCGGTCCAGGAGCTGCCCAAGACCCGCTCGGGCAAGATCATGCGCCGTCTGCTGCGCGACGTCGCGGAGAACCGCGCGGTCGGCGACGTCACCACGCTCGCGGACTCCTCCGTCATGGAGCTGATCCAGAGCAAGCTGCCGACGGCGTCCAGCGAGGACTGACCCCGAGGCGGTCAGCGGACCCGCGGCCGCTGACGGACGGCATGCCCGCCGACCAGGGGCATCCGGCGCACATCGCGCCGGATGCCCCTTTCGCACATAAGGTGAAGATCACCGGATAAGCCCCTTGCGTCCGCCCTGTAAAATCTTGGAACCGCAAAGAAAGTCCACAGGGTGCGCCGGGAAGTCTGGTCGGCACGAGCTTCGCCATGCCGTCGACCAACCGGAGGTTCCCCCGTGGCCGCGCCCAGCTCCAGCCGCAAGCTCCTCGGCAGGCTTTCCCTGCCCGAGCGGCGCTTCGTCGCCGACGCCCTGCGCGCCGAGACGGTCGGCGGGGTCCTGCTCCTCGCGGCCGCTGTCGCCGCCCTGATCTGGGCGAACACCCCCGGGCTGGCGGACAGCTACAAGGCCGTCGGCGACATCCACCTCGGCCCGGAGGCCCTCGGCCTGGACCTGTCGCTCCAGCACTGGGCCGCCGACGGCCTCCTCGCGGTCTTCTTCTTCGTCGCCGGCATCGAGCTCAAGCGCGAGCTGGTGGCGGGCGACCTGCGCGACCCCAGGGCCGCCGCCCTCCCCGTCATCGCCGCCGTCTGCGGCATGGCCGTCCCGGCCGGCGTCTACGCCCTCGTCAACACCGCCGGGAACGGCTCGATGGCCGGCTGGGCCGTCCCGACCGCCACGGACATCGCCTTCGCCCTCGCCGTCCTCGCCGTGATCGGCACCTGGCTGCCGTCCGCCCTGCGCGCCTTCCTGCTGACCCTCGCGGTCGTCGACGACCTCTTCGCCATCCTGATCATCGCAGTGTTCTTCACCCGCTCGATCGACTTCCTCGCCCTCGGCGGCGCCGTGGCCGGCCTGGTCCTCTTCTGGTTCCTGCTCCGCAGGGGCGTCCGCGGCTGGTACGTGTACGTCCCGCTCGCCCTGGTCATCTGGGGCCTCATGTACAACAGCGGCGTCCACGCCACCATCGCCGGCGTCGCCATGGGCCTGATGCTCCGCTGCACCCGTACCGGCGACGAGCAGCAATCCCCCGGCGAGCACATCGAACACCTGGTCCGGCCGCTGTCGGCCGGGCTCGCCGTGCCGCTGTTCGCCCTGTTCTCCGCAGGGGTCTCGCTGTCCGACGAGGCCATCGCCCAGGTCTTCACCCGGCCCGAGACCCTCGGCGTGGTCCTCGGCCTGGTCGTCGGCAAGGCGGTGGGCATCTTCGGGGGCACCTGGCTGGCCGCCCGCTTCACGAGGGCATCGCTCAGCGAGGACCTCGCCTGGCCGGACGTCTTCGCCGTCGCCTCGCTCGCCGGGATCGGCTTCACCGTCTCGCTGCTGATCGGCGAACTGGCCTTCGCCGGCGACGAGACCCTCACCGACGAGGTCAAGGCCGCCGTCCTGATCGGCTCCCTGATCGCGGCCGTCCTCGCCTGCGTCCTGCTCAAACTCCGCGACCGCAGGTACCGCGCCCTCACCGAGGCCGAGGAGCGCGACGAGGACCACGACGGCATCCCGGACATCTACGAGGAGCAGAACCCCGCGTACCACCTGCGGATGGCCAGGATCCACGAGGAGAAGGCCGCCGAGCACCGCCGCAAGGCCCGCGCGGCGGCCGCCGCCACGGCCGAAGGGGCGGCCGGGTCCAGCACGGGCGGCGACCGTCCGGCATGATCTGAACTGACGCAGTGACCGACGGAGGACAGCCGGCGGCCGCAGCGCCCGACAGCAGCAGCCGGCAGACGACAGAGGGAGCAAGCGATGAGCGCAGTGGACCAAGGGGCGCAGGGAGCCGAGCGCACACTGGGCCAGCTGGTCGCCTCGGCCACCGCCGAGATGTCCGCCCTGGTGCACGACGAGATCGCCCTCGCCAAGGCGGAGATCCGCCAGGACGTCAAGCGCGCCGGCGTCGGCGGCATCACCCTGTCCATCGGAGGGGTGTTCG
Organism: Streptomyces sp. NPDC046876; assembly: GCF_040645035.1. NCBI lineage: Bacteria > Bacillati > Actinomycetota > Actinomycetes > Kitasatosporales > Streptomycetaceae > Streptomyces > Streptomyces sp. NPDC046876. The sequence continues at coordinate 39,915 of NZ_JBEYXK010000051.1, forward strand.
CGCTCTTCTCCCTGCCGGTGCTGAGCTTCGCCGCCGCGTACGGGATCCACAACCTCGGGCTCGGCCTGGCCTGGTCCTTCCTGATCGTGGGCGTGGCGTTCCTGCTGCTCGCGGGCATCCTCTCGCTCTTCGCCGTGTCCAAGTTCAAGAAGGTCACCCCGCCGGAGAGGACCATCGCCTCGGTCAAGCAGACCGCGGCGGTCATCGGAACCGTCAAGCCGCATCCGCGGCCGGTGAGTGACCAGGCCGTGGGTGTGGCACGCTCGTCCTCATGACAGCGACCGCACCGGACTCCAGCCCCCCGCCCACCGCCGCGACGGCGGTGCGCCTCGACGGACCCTGGACGCACCGGGACGTCGCCGCCAACGGGGCGCGGTTCCACGTCGCCGAGCTCGGCGACGGCCCTCTGGTGCTGCTGCTGCACGGCTTCCCGCAGTTCTGGTGGACCTGGCGGCACCAGCTGACCGCGCTCGCCGACGCCGGGTACCGCGCGGTCGCCATGGACCTGCGCGGGGTGGGCGGCAGCGACCGCACCCCGCGCGGCTACGACCCCGCCAACCTGGCGCTCGACATCACCGGGGTCATCCGCTCCCTCGGCGAGCCGGACGCCGCCCTCGTGGGGCACGACCTGGGCGGGTACCTCGCCTGGACGGCGGCCGTGATGCGGCCCAAGCTGGTGCGCCGGCTCGTCGTGTCGTCGATGCCGCACCCGCGGCGCTGGCGCTCGGCCATGCTGTCGGACTTCGGCCAGACCCGGGCCAGTTCGCACATCTGGGGCTTCCAGCGGCCGTTCATCCCCGAGCGCCGGCTCGTCGCCGACGGCGGGGCGCTCGTCGGGGAGCTGATCCGGGAGTGGTCCGGGCCGCGGCTCGAGGAGGACGGGGCCGAGGAGGACCTCGCCGTGTACCGGCGGGCGATGTGCATCCCGTCCACCGCGCACTGCTCGATCGAGCCGTACCGCTGGATGATGCGGTCCATGGCCCGGCCCGACGGGCTGCAGTTCAACCGCCGGATGAAGATGCCGGTCCGGGTGCCGACCCTGCACCTGCACGGCTCGCTCGACCCCGTGATGCGTACGCGCAGTGCCGCCGGATCCGGCGAGTACGTCGAAGCCCCGTACCGCTGGCGGCTGTTCGACGGGCTCGGGCACTTCCCGCACGAGGAGGACCCGGTGGCCTTCTCCACCGAGCTCGTGAACTGGCTCAAGGACCCGGAACCGGACCGCTGACGGTCCGGTCGGCGACCTGACGGACCGTCCGTACGACGGTCCTACGAACGTTCAATTGCCCGGCGCATAGGCCAATTGGCCGCGCCGGACGGGGTTACCGACCTTGGGGCCCGGGCACAGCTCGTTGTATGGGCTGGACGCACGACCACGGTGACACCGCACGCGACCGCCGCCCGGCAGCGACGCCGGGCGCACACGGGAGTACGGGCCGCGAGGGCCACGACCCCAGGCTCGGGATTCCGCGCATCCTGCGCCGCCGGGCCCGCTGGGTGTCGGCGCGACTGCGCCATCCCCGGACCTAGCGGCTGCCGCGCGGCCGTGCGCCGTACGGGCTGAAGGGCGGCCGGGGGACGTACGGGCCGACGGGCCGCCCGGGTCGGCTCAGAGGGCGCAGCCCTGGCTGTCGACCCGGCGGTCGCTGACCTTCCCGATCCGGATGTCGTCGCGGACCTCGTCCGCCGTCAGCGCGTAGCCGGTGTTCGGGTCGTCGAGGGACTTCGCGAAGACGACCCCGTACACCCGGCCGTCGGGCGTCAGCAGCGGGCCGCCGGAGTTGCCCTGGCGGACGGTCGCGTACAGCGAGTAGACGTCGCGGCGGACGGTGCCGCGGTGGTAGATGTCCGGGCCGTTGGCGTTGATCCGGCCGCGGACGCGGGCCGAGCGGACGTCGTACGCGCCGTTCTCCGGGAACCCGGCGACGATCGCGTCGCTGCTGCTCGCGGCGTCCTTGTCGGTGAACTCCAGGGCCGGCGCCTTCAGCTTGGGCACGTCCAGGACGGCGATGTCGCGCTCCCAGTCGTAGAGCACGACCTTGCCGTCGTACAGCTTGCCCTCGCCGCCGATCTGCACGGTCGGCTCGGAGACGCCTCCGACGACATGGGCGTTGGTCATGACCTTGCCGGGCGCGAAGACGAAGCCGGTGCCCTCCAGCACCTTGCTGCAGCTGGGCGCGGTGCCGACGACCTTCACGATCGAGCGCTTGGAGGCCTCGGCGACGGGGCTCTTGGCCAGGGCCGGATCGGGCGCCTTCACCTCGGTGATGGGCTCGTTGGAGAACGGGCTGAACACCTGCGGGAAACCGCTGCGCGCAAGGGTGGAGGTGAAGTCCGAGAACCAGGTGTTGGCCTGGGCGGGCAGGACCCGCGACACCCCGAGCAGCACCTTGGAGTTGCGGACCTCCTTGCCCAGGGTGGGCAGCGAGGTCCCGGCGAGCGCCGAGCCGATCAGCCAGGCCACCAGCAGCATCGCGGTCACGTTGACGAGGGCGCCGCCGGTGGCGTCGAGGGCGCGCGCGGGCGACCACGTGATGTGGCGGCGGACCCGGTTGCCGAGATGGGTGGTGAGGGCCTGTCCGATCGAGGCGCACACGATGATCACGACGACGGCGAACACCACGACCGTGGTGGACACCTGGGTTCCCTCGGAGGTCACCCGGTCCCAGATCAGCGGGAGCAGGGACACGGCAATGAGGCCACCGCCGAGGAAGCCGATCACCGACAGGATGCCGACGACGAACCCCTGGCGGTAGCCGACGATCGCGAACCACACGGCAGCGACCAGCAGCAGGATGTCCAGCACGTTCACGTGGGTCACCGTCTCATGCGCGCCAGTCGAGCGGGACCTGCCTCGATCGGTCCCAGGGGCGCTCCCACCCCGCGAAGTGCAGCAGGCGGTCGATCACTCCGGCGGTAAAACCCCAGACCAGAGCGTTGTTGACGGTGAAGGAGGGGCCGAGGTGGCCGCTCGGGTGGACGGCCATGGCACGGTGGGCGGGGTCCGTGAGATCCGCCACGGGGACCGTGAAGACACGGGCGGTTTCGGCCGGGTCCACGGCGCCGACCGGGCTGGGATCGCGCCACCAGCCCAGCACCGGGGTGACGACGAACTCGCTGACCGGGATGTACAGGCGGGGCAGCACGCCGAAGAGCTGGACGCCGGCCGGGTCGAGCCCGGTCTCCTCCTCGGCCTCGCGCAGTGCGGCGTGCAGCGGACCGGTGGTGTGGGGGTCGCCGTCCTCGGGGTCGAGGGCGCCGCCGGGGAACGAGGGCTGGCCGGGGTGCGAGCGCAGGCTGCCGGCGCGCTCCATGAGCAGCAGTTCGGGGCCCTTGGGGCCCTCGCCGAAGAGGATCAGGACGGCGGACTGGCGGCCGCGGCCGTCCTCGGGCGGCAGGAACCGGCTGAGCTGGGTCGGCCGGACCGTCCGCACCGCCTCGACGACCGGGTCGAGCCACTCGGGCAGGTCCCGGGTGTTCAGCCGGAGGTCGTACCCGTCGCGGCCGCCGTGGCTGCCGTGGCCGCCGTGGCCGCTCGCGTCGGCGGCGTCCCGCCCGCTCCCGACCGGTGGCGCCGCCGCCTCGGCCACGCTGCTGTCGTCCCGCGCTCCGCGCGTCATAGGCACCCCTGCTCCCTGCCGTTTCCGGCCCAGTCCGTCCCGACACCGGGACAACGCCGCCCCGGGCCGGATTCGTTCCTGCGCGGGCCGCCGTCGCAGGCGGCGCCGGCCCGCGCCCTGCTCAGGACGCCGCCGGGTCGCCGCCCAGCGGCGGGGCCGGCAGGCCCGGGTAGTCCGGCGGCGGGCTCAGCCGCTGGCCGGGCTTGCCGCCCTTCTCGTACTTCAGGAGCTTCTTCGCCTTCTCCGGATCCGTCTCGCCCTCCCCGTAGGCCGGGCACAGCGGGGCGATCGGGCAGGCGCCGCAGGCGGGCTTGAGGGCGTGGCAGATCCGGCGGCCGTGGAAGACGACGCGGTGCGAGAGCATCGTCCACTCGCTCTTGGGGAAGATCGCGCAGATCTCCGCCTCGACCTTCTCCGGATCCTGCTGCTCGGTCCACTTCCAGCGGCGCACCAGCCGGCCGAAGTGGGTGTCGACGGTGATGCCGGGGACGCCGAACGCGTTGCCGAGGACCACGTTGGCCGTCTTGCGGCCAACACCCGGCAGCTTCACCAGGTCCTCCAGCCGCCCGGGGACCTCCCCGCCGAAGTCGTCCCGCAGGGCCTGCGAGAGGCCGAGGAGGGACTTGGCCTTCGCCCGGAAGAACCCGGTCGGCCGGATGAGCTCCTCCAGTTCCTCCGGCACCGCCGCCGCCATGTCCTCGGGCGTGGGGTACGCGGCGAACAGCGCGGGAGTCGTCTGGTTGACGCGCAGGTCGGTCGTCTGGGCCGACAGGACGGTCGCGACCAGCAGCTCGAAGGGGTTCCGGAAGTCCAGTTCCGGATGGGCGTAGGGGTAGACCTCGGCCAGCTCCCGGTTGATCCGGCGGGCCCTGCGCACCATGGCGAGGCGGGATTCCGGTTTCTTGGCCGAAGCTTTGCCCGGCTGCTTCGGGGCGGCCTTCTCGGGCGACTCGGGCGCCTTCTTCCGGGGCCCGGGCGCCCTCTTGGGGGCTTGTTCGCCCACAGCTGAATCGGCCGCGGCCGTCACTCCCGCGGACCCCATGGCCTGTGCTCTCACCGGCTTATTGGACACCCGGCCAGCCTAAGGCCGGGCGCCGACACCCGCCCGGACCTCAGGTAACACCACCCCGATTGGCCTCTCGCCGCACAGCATGCCCGTCCGTCCGGCATCCTTGTGATTGATCGCACTGTTTGAGCCGTCCGGCAAAATGGGGAACACGGTCCCCTGAGCCGGTCGACATAGGAGAGAGACTCGTGGACGACGTTCTGCGGCGCGCCCCGCTCTTCGCGGCGCTCGATGACGAGCAGGCCGCGGAGCTCCGCGCCTCCATGAGCGAGGTGACTCTCGCACGCGGTGACGCCCTGTTCCACGAGGGCGACCCCGGTGACCGGCTGTACGTCGTGACCGAGGGCAAGGTCAAGCTCCACCGGACCTCCCCCGACGGCCGCGAGAACATGCTGGCCGTCCTCGGTCCCGGCGAGCTGATCGGCGAGCTCTCGCTGTTCGACCCGGGCCCGCGCACCGCCACCGCCACCGCCCTGACCGAGGTCAAGCTCCTGGGCCTGGGCCACGGCGACCTCCAGCCCTGGCTGAACGCCCGGCCCGAGGTCGCGACCGCGCTGCTGCGCGCGGTGGCCCGCCGCCTGCGCAAGACCAACGACCAGATGTCCGACCTGGTCTTCTCCGACGTCCCGGGCCGCGTGGCCCGCGCGCTCCTGGACCTGTCGCGCCGCTTCGGCGTGCAGTCCGAGGAGGGCATCCACGTCGTGCACGACCTGACGCAGGAGGAGCTGGCCCAGCTCGTCGGCGCCTCGCGCGAGACCGTGAACAAGGCCCTGGCCGACTTCGCGGGCCGCGGCTGGCTCCGCCTGGAGGCCCGCGCCGTGATCCTGCTGGACGTGGAGCGGCTGGCCAAGCGCTCGCGCTGACCCGGCTGTCCGCCGTAGGGCCGCGCAGCAGGCGCCCGCACGAGCCCGCGTACGCACCTGTACGACAGGGGCCCCGCCCGTAAGCCCGGGCGGGGCCCCTTCGTGCTGCTACGACCCCCGTAGGCCGCCCCACGGGCCTCGCAGGGCACAGTAGGCCCATGGGGCAGCTGAGAGCGGGACTTGACGCAGACGGGTACTTCGAGCGGGAGGGCTCCCTCGGCCGGGTACAGGAGCCGTTCGCCCCGGTGGTCGCCGCCGCGCGCACCCGGATCGCCGAGGCGTACGGGGCCCGGCTCCACAGCGCCTACCTGTACGGGTCCGTACCGCGCGGCACGGCCCGCCCGGGGCGCTCCGACCTCGACCTGCTGCTTGCGCTGCACCACGAGCCGGACGGGGAGGACCGGGACACCGCCGAGGTGCTGGGGCGCACGCTGGACGAGGAGTTCGCGCAGATCGACGGCGTCGGGGTGCTGCTGTACGGCAAGGACCGGCTGCTGAGCGAGCAGGAACGTTACGACCTGGGCTGGTTCCTGGCCTGCCTGTGCACCCCGCTGCTCGGCGACGACCTGGCCGAGCACCTGCCGCGCTACCGTCCGGACGCGCAGCTGGCCCGCGAGGCGAACGGCGACCTCGCCGCCCTGCTGCCCCGGTTCCGCCGGCGCCTGGCCGACGCCGCGACCCCCGAGGAGCTGCTCCGGCTGAGCCGCGGCGTCTCCCGCCACCTGGTGCGCACCGGCCTCACGCTGGTCATGCCGCGGTGGGGCGGCTGGACCAGCGACCTCGCCGAGTCCGCGGAGATCTTCGGTCGGTACTACCCGGAGCGGGCCGCGCAGATGCGGGCCGCGGCCGCGGTGGCGCTGGAGCCCACCGCCGATCCGGCCGTGCTGCAGGACTTCCTCGAGGACCTCGGACCGTGGCTCGCGCAGGAGTACACCGCCCGCCTCGGCACGAAGTCGCCCCGAGACGGCGCGGCGGCCGCGTCCTAGGGCCGGGCGTGCTCGCGCTGCGCCAGGGCGTCGACCGCCTGCTTGGCCTCGGCCAGGCCGGCGCCCGTGAGGCCCCGGTAGGCCTTGATCGCCTCGATCGTGCGGCCGGCGCGCAGCAGGGCCCGTACCTCGTCCAGACCCGCCGGCTCCGGCTCCTCGACGCCCAGGTGGTCCAGGAGCAGGCCGAGGCGGCGCTCCGCCCGCTCCGCGCGGCGCTCCAGGGCCCGCGTCCGCAGGGACGTGGACGCGGCGAGCCCGCCGGCGACCGCGAGCAGCGCGAACAGCAGCACGTTGGTCATTCAGGTCCCCCCGGGATCAGTCCGTGATCTTGAAGGTACTCCAGCTGCGCCCGCACGGACCATTCCGCCGCGGGCCACAGGGACCGGTCCACGTCGGCGTAGACCTGGGCGACGACCGCCTCGGGCGTGGTGAATCCGTTCTCCACCGCGGTCTCGACCTGGGCGAGCCGGTGGGCGCGGTGGGCGAGGTAGAACTCCACCGCGCCCTGGGCGTCGTCCAGGACGGGACCGTGGCCGGGCAGCACCGTGTGCACGCCGTCGTCGACCGTCAGGGAGCGCAGCCGGCGCAGGGAGTCCAGGTAGTCGCCGAGGCGCCCGTCGGGGTGGGCGACGACCGTGGTGCCGCGGCCGAGGATCGTGTCACCGGTGAGCACGGCGCGGTCGGCGGGCAGGTGGAAGCTGAGCGAATCGGCGGTGTGCCCGGGGGTGGGCACCACGTGCAGCTCCAGGCCGCCGGTGCGGATGACGTTCCCCGCGGCCAGGCCCTCGTCGCCGAGGCGCAGGGCCGGGTCCAGGGCCCGGACCTTGGTTCCGGTGAGCTCGGCGAAGCGGCCGGCGCCCGCGGCGTGGTCGGGGTGGCCGTGCGTGAGGAGGGTCAGCGCGATGCGCTTGCCCGCCCGTTCGGCGGTGTCGACGACCGCGCGCAGATGTGCCTCGTCCAGCGGGCCGGGGTCGATGACGACGGCGAGGTCGGAGTCGGGCTCCGAGAGGAGCCAGGTGTTGGTGCCGTCGAGGGTCATGGCCGAGGGGTTCGGGGCCAGGATGTTGACGGCCCGGGCCGTCGCCGGACCGGAGGCGACCACCCCGCGGGGCTGGCCGGGCAGGGCTGCGGCGTCGGTCATGCCGTACCTCCGAAGCTGACGCGCTTGGTGAACTCGTCATGGCCGGGCCAGCTGAGCACCACCTCGCCGTTCTCCAGCGCGGCCTGCGCGAGGACGGGGGCGAGGTCCTGGCCGGAGGCGGCGGCGAGGGCCGCGGCGGCGGTCGCGTACGGCTCCAGCGAGCGCAGGGTGGAGATGGTGGGCGGCATCATCAGCAGCTCGCCCTTGTCGTAGCCGTCCGCGGCGTCGGCCGGGCGGATCCAGACGGTCCGGTCGGCCTCGGTGGAGGCGTTGCGGGTGCGCTGGCCCTCCGGGAGGGCGGCGACGAAGAACCAGGTGTCGTAGCGGCGCGGCTCGAACTCCGGGGTGATCCAGCGGGCCCACGCGCCGAGCAGGTCCGAGCGCAGGCGCAGGCCGCGGCGGTCGAGGAACGCGGCGAACGACAGCTCGCGGGCGACGAGGGCCTGGCGGTCGGCCTCCCAGTCGTCGCCGGTGGTGTCGCCGACGACGGTGTCGGGGGTCTCGCCGGCGAGGAGGACGCCGGCCTCCTCGAAGGTCTCGCGGACGGCTCCGCAGACGATGGCCTGGGCGGTACGGGGGTCCGTGCCGAGGCGGGCCGCCCACTCCGCCCGGCCGGGGCCGGCCCAGCCGACGAGGTGGTCCTCGTCGCGGGGGTCGACGGCGCCGCCGGGGTAGGCGTACGCGCCGCCCGCGAAGGCCATGGAGGCGCGGCGGCGCAGCATGTGCACGGCCGGGCCTGCGGGGGTGTCGCGGAGCAGCATCACGGTTGCGGCCCGTCTGGGCTCCACGGGCACGAGGGTGCCGTCCGCGAGGGCGCGGATCCGGTCGGGCCACTCCGGCGGATACCACTGCCCTCCGGCGGGGGTGGGTCCGTCTGTCTGCTGCTGTCCCTGCTCACCGTTGGGCATGCGGGGATGCTACGACCATCCGCCCCGATGTTCGAGGCCCCGCCCGGCGGCCCGGCGGCTCGGCCGGCCCGTCCCGGCCGCCCCGCCGGCGTTCGAAGCCGGGGGCCGGCATTCCCAGCCTCGCCGGCGATTGAAGCCGGGGGCCGGCATTCCCAGCCTCGCCGGCGATTGAGGCGCGGGGTCTGGGGC
>NZ_JBEYXK010000052.1:0-5245 GCF_040645035.1 Streptomyces sp. NPDC046876
CGCAGCGGGGCCCGGGGCCGCAGCGGGGCCCGGGGCCGCAGGCCCCGGTTTCTGGGGGCACCTCCCAGCGGTAGCTGGGGGAGAAGGGGCGGGGTGGGGGAAACAAACCGGCCCGGGCCAGAGGCCCGGCCCACCCCCCACCCTCAACCCCCCGGCAAGGGATCCGGCAGAAACCCGAACAACATGGACGTCAAGGCCCACTGCCCACACAACGCATCCAGCTCAACGGCCCCCACCTCCACCCCCAACTCCCGCAACCGCACCCCAAGCCCCCGCCCCGCCTCACTATCGGCAGCGCCCTGACCAGCGGCAGCCACTCCAGGCAGAGCCCAACCCCGCCCCGGCCCCGGCCCCGGGCCCAGGTCCCGCTCCCGCTCGGGCCGCCGCACATGCCACCCGGTCCCCCGCTGATACGCATCGGCGAGCCGGGCCAACTCGAAGTCGCTCCCCGGCAGCCCGGCCAACTGCAGCGACACCGGCAGCCCGCCCTCGAACCCCATCGGCAGCGCAATGGCAGGGAATCCCACCCCGCTCCACAGCCCCGGCAGCCAGGAGATCGCCCCCAGCCCCTCGGCATCGTCGTACCGCGGCGCCACACCGGGCCAGGCAGGCGTGGCAACGGCCGCGAGCCCCGCGAACCGCCGCCGCATGTTGGCCGCCGCCCAGTCCCGCACCCGCTGCGCCCGCACGTACGTGGAGGCGCTGATCAACCCGCCCAGGACAACGGTCCGCCGGAACGGCCGCCCGTACTCCGCCCAGCGCCCGGTAAGCCCCGCCTGGTGCACCTCGTACGCCTCGGCGAGCAACGTGATGACCTGCGCGGCGAACAGCGGGTACAGCTCGGGCAGTTCCACGGGCACCAGCTCCGCGCCCATCGCCCGCAGCTCCTCCAGCGCGGCGTCGAAGGCGGCACTGCACCCCTCCGAGAGCTGCCCGGATTCGGCGAGGGCCCGCTCGGGCACCCCGATCCGCAGCGGCCCGGCCGGCTGCTGCCACGTCAGAGCACCCGGCTCGCGCCCGGCGAGCACGGCCAGCGTCTCGGCACCCTCCCTGACGGTCCGCGACAGCGTCCCGACCGTGTCCAGGCTGCGGGCCAGCGGCAGGCAGCCGTCCCCCGGCACCAGCCCGGGCGTCGGCTTGATGCCGGTCACCCCGCACAGGGCGGCCGGGATGCGGATGCTGCCGCCGGTGTCCGTACCGAGGCCCACGTCGAAGAGCCCGTCCGGCAGCCCCGCTGCACTGCCGCTGCTGGACCCGCCGGGATAGCGGTCCGGGTCCCACGGGTTGCGCGGCACCACCAGGCCGAGGTCCGGGTCGGGTCGGCCGAGGGCGTGCTCCGCGAGGGTGGTGGAGCCCACCACGACCGCCCCGGCCCGGCGCAGCCGTGCGACGACGGGGGCGTCGGCTCCGGCGTGCCAGGCCGGGTCGTTGACGCGGGAGTGTCCGGTGACGGGGGCCTCCCGGGTCGCGATCAGGTCCTTGACGGCGACCGCGAGCCCGTGGAGCGGGCCGGTGTCCTCGCCGGCCGCCGCGGCGGCGTCCAGCCGGGCCGCCGCCTCGGCGGCTTCGTCCTCGTAACGCCGGTTGAACACCCCCAGTACGGGGTCGAGCAGGTCCGTCCGGGCCCGCCGGCTCGCGATGCGGCTGCTGACGTCGGCCATGGCGCTCCCTGAGCAATAGACGGAAGAAGAACGAAGAAGAAGAACGAAGAAGAAACCGGACCGAACGAGAACGTCCCGGACCACGCGGCCCGAGCGTAGGCAGCGCCCGACCGCCGCAGTCCCCCTGCCTCAACCCCTATCCGCGCACCCACCCGCACCACCCGCACCCACCGGGCCCCACCCCCACACCCCCCACACCGCCGGCCCACACCCCCGGCCCGCACCCCCGCCCAGGCCTCCGACCAGCGCCGACATCGCAGGTCCGGCCCCCCGGGCGCAACCCGTAACTATCTGCCGTGCAGGTTCCTGTCACCGGCCTGCGCTGGCAGGAAGCGGACACGGGTTTGCACGCTTGGACCTGCAAGAGGCCCGGGCCCGGGGGCTGGTGCCGGCGGCCCGGGCGTACCCGGCCGCGGCGCCGGGGCACCGCCTGCCGCCGCACGACGTCGCCGGCCCGAGGAGAACACCATGACGGTCGAGTCCACGACCACCGCCCCCACGAGCGGACCGGACTTCACGGAGCTGGGCCACGGCACGGCCGTACGCCACCTCATCCACTGCCCGCCGTCATGGGACCGGTACCTGCTGGAGGCCCCGGGCAGCAGCGAGGAGCACTTCGTGCTGGCCGGCGAACTGCCGACCGCCCACCCCCTGTTCAACGACGGCCCGGGCCACCTCCACGACCCCCAGCTGCTGACCGACACGCTCCGCGAGATCGGCGAGTTCGTCGGCCACCAGTACTTCGGCGTGCCCCTGGACCGGCCGGGCCTCTTCCACCGCTTCGCCCTCGACCTCACGGACACCGCCCCCTGGCGCACGGCAACGGCCCCGGCCCCGCATCCGGGCCGCGCCGCCCGCCTGCTGACCCGCCTGGCGGTCCGCCCGACCCACAGCCTGGCAGGGGTCCCGCGCGGGCTGGAGTTCCGCCTCGAGGCCGCGATCGACGACGTGGTGTGCGCGACGGGCAGCGCGGGCCTGGTCTTCCTGATGCCGGCGCTGCACCGCAGCCACGTCGCCCAGAGCCGACGCGCCCTGCGTGCCGCCCCAGCGGACGGGCCCTCGTACGAGGAGAGCGCCTGGCCGGTGGCGGCCGCCGAGGTGGGCCGGCGCAGCGAGGCCAACGTGGTGGTGCGCGAGGACTTGGGCGAGCCCGCCGCACCGGGCCGGCTGTCGACCTGGATCGTGCCGCAGCCGGGCAGCCCGCTGTTCGCGGGCCCGGACAGGGGCAGCCTGTCCGCCCTGCTCCTCCTCGAAGGCATGCGCCAGAGCGCCCTGCTGGCCGCCGCACGCAGCGGCGCCGTCGACGTGGACCGGGCCGTGCTCGGCTCCATCGACGTACGCCTCACCGGCTACGCGGCGGACGACCTGCCGCTGCACTGCACGGTGCTGTCCGGCGAGGGGGCGCACGGGCGCGAGAGAGAGGCGGCGCTGACGGTGACGCAGAACGGCCGCCCGGTCGCGGACGCCCGCGCCCGCGTGGTCCAGGACCAGGACTCCTGGGGACTAGGGAACGGCCTCTTCTGATGGAATTCGGGCTCCTCGGCCCGGTGGAACTCACCGGCGAGGCCCCCGGGGTGGGCCATGCCCCGCGGGCGGCGAAACTACGGGTGGTACTGGCCGCACTGCTGATGCGGGCCGGCGAGGTGGTCTCGGCGGGCACGCTGATCGACGAGCTGTGGCCGACGGACCCGCCGCGCACCGCGACCACCACCCTCCAGGTGTACGTGTCCCAGCTGCGCAAGGTGCTGCGGGCGGCCGACCCGGACCACGGCCCGGGCACCCTCCTCACCCGGCCCCCCGGCTACACCCTGCAGCTGGGACGGGCCCGCCTGGACGTGACCGAGTTCGAGCGGCTCCACGCCCGCGGGCGCGCCGCCGAGGCCGCAGGCGACCCGGCCGGCGCCGCCGAACACCACCGCCGGGCCCTGGCCCTGTGGCGCGGCCCCCTGGCCGCCGACACCCCGCACGGCCCCCTGCTGGAGGCCGCCGCGGTACGGCTGGCCGAGACCCGGGCCGCGGCCCTGGACGCCCGGCTGCGGGCGGAACTGGCGCTGGGCCGCCACCACGAACTGGTGGCGGAGCTCGGCGAACTGGCCGCGGGACAGCCGCTGCGCGAGGAACTCCACGGGCAGCTGATGCTGGCCCTGTACCGCTGCGGCCGCCAGGCCGAGGCCCTGGAGGCCTACGCCCGGCTGCGCCGCACCCTGGTCGCGGACCTGGCCATCGAACCGGGCCCGCACCTCCAACACCTCCACCACCGCATCCTCACGGCCGACCCCACCCTCTTGGACGCCGCCCCGACGGAGGCCGCGGCCCGGCACGCGACCGGCGGCAAGGCGCAGAACAACCGCCCCCCAACGCCCAAGCCCCGGGCAGCACTCCGCCCCGAGCCCGCGCCACAGCACGCCGGCCGACCCACCAGGCAGTCACCGTCCGGCCCCGGAAAGGCCGCGGAGCGGCAGCACCCTTCCGGCGCTGCGCGCCGGCCCGCGGAAGCGGTGCCGTATGCCGCGAAGCCCGACGTGGACGCGGCCACGCGCCCGACCACCCCGCACGCAACACCCCAGGACGGCTACGACCTGCCCTGGTGGGCAACCGACCCGGAGCCCCCCGCACCGGCCGCCCGGGCCGGAGGCCTGCCCCGGCCCCAGGACGGCACGGCCTGGCCGGGCCTGGGCCCGTGGCGGGCCGCGGAGCCCGGAACCGCCGCGCTCGTCGGGGCGGTCTCCGAGGCGTATGCGGCCGGCCTGTGGTCCAGCGTCGTACGGCTCGCGGACGCCCTCACCGCGCCGGTGGAGGCGGGCGCGGCATGGCCCGAGTGGGCCCGTACCCACACCCTGGCCCTGGACGCGGCGCGCCGCAGCGGCGACCGCGACGCCGAAGCCCGGATGCTCCGCTCCCTCGGCGACCTCGCCTGGCAGCAGGGCCGCCCGGCCACCGCCCGTACGCACTACGAGCAGGCGCTGCTGACCGCCCACCACTGCGGCGCGTACGAGGAACACGGCCGGGCCCTCGCCGCTCTGGCCGACCTGCACCTGGACGAGGGTTCCCACGCCCGCGCCCGCGAACTCCTGGACCAGGCCCTGGCCCAGTGCCCCGGCCCCGGCCGGGCCCGCTTCGACGCACTGCGCGCCACCGCGCTGCTGGCCCTGGAGGAGGGTGACACCGAAGCCTCCGCCCGCTGCTTCGAGCAGGCCCGCCAGGTGGCCCGGGCGCTCGGCGAGCAACGCCTGGAGGCGTACGCCCGCCGGGCGGCCCGCGCCGCGGCCGAGGGCAGCACCCGCCACCGCGAGGTCCGCCCGGGCATCTGGCGCCTCCGCGAACCCGCCCGCCACTTGACCCCAACGGCCCGACAACCACACTCCGGCCCGGGCATATCCAGCCCGCACGGCACTCGACCGCAACCGGTCGGGCCAGAGCAATCCAGCCCGCGCGGCGCTTGAGCGCAACGAGGCACCCCCAGCAGAAGCCGGCAAAGGGCCCGAGCGCACCGACCCAGCCCACCCCGCGCTTGAGCGCAACGGACCCCCAGCAGTAGCCGGGAAAGGCTCCGGGCACAGCGATCCAGCCCGCGCGGCGCTTCA
>NZ_JBEYXK010000052.1:5343-48423 GCF_040645035.1 Streptomyces sp. NPDC046876
CAGCGCAACGGGCCCCCAGCAGTAGCCAGGAAAGGGTCCGGGCACAGCGATCCAGCCCGCCCCGCGCTTCAGCGCAACGGGCCCCCAGCAGTAGCCAGGAAAGGGTCCGGGCACAGCGATCCAGCCCGCCCCGCGCTTCAGCGCAACGGGCCCCCAGCAGTAGCCGGGAAAGGCTCCGGGCACAGCGATCCAGCCCACCCCGCGCTTCAGCGCAACGGACCCCCAGCAGTAGCCGGGAAAGGCTCCGGGCACAGCGATCCAGCCCGCGCGGCGCTTCAGCGCAACGGGCCCCCAGCGGTAGCCAGGGAAGGGTCCGGGCGGAGCCCGGGAAACGGTGAAAGGGCGGGTAGGGGACAAGCCCCGCAGGGCCCGGTCCCCAGACCCGCGCAAGGCCCCCGCCCAGGCCCCGGCCGAGCCGAGGAACGACGGCCCCACGCCGAACCACGGCCAAGGCCCGGCTTTACCGCCCCTTCAGCGGTACCGGCGAGGGTGGCGGGGCCCGTGCCCGGCCGCATCCCGCGGGTGCCCCGCGGCATACCCGCGGCCCGGGCCGGAACCGAGAGCACAGGGGGCCCGATGACGGCGCAGACCTTCCACCCGGAGACGGCGACAACAACGGCGACAGCGACGGCCGCGACGGCGACGGCGACAGCGACGGCCACGACGACGGCCAAGACGACGCCACCGCGGACCCAGGCAACCGCTACGGCCCCGCTCCCTCCCACCCCCACCCTGATCGGCCGCGAAGCCGAGGCCCGGGCCCTGACCGAACGCCTCGCCGCAGGCCGCGTGGTCACCGCGACCGGCCCGGGCGGCATCGGCAAGAGCGCCCTGGTGGCCTCCCTGCTGCCGCAGCTCACCGACCGCTTCGGCAAGGTCACGTACGCGGACCTGTCCGAGGCCGCCACCCCCACAGAGGCGGCCGCCCTCGTCCGCGAGGCCGCCACCGCCCACGGCCCCGGCGGCCTGCTCCTCCTGGACGACTGCCGGGCCACGGGCCCCGAACTGGCCCGCGCCCTCACACACACCACGCACCCCACGCACCCCACCCACCCCGCGGCGGACCCAACACCCCCGGCCGTCCTCCTCACCTCCCGCCACCCCGTCCGCGCAACGGCCGAACAGCTCTTCGCCCTGGCCCCCCTGGCGGTTCCTCCCCCGTTCCCGGAGGAGGCCCTCCACCCCACCGAGCTCGAACGGTTCCCCTCCGTCTCCCTGCTCATGGCCCGGGCCGCCCAAGCCCGCGCCGGCTTCGCCCTGACCGAGGAGAACGCCGCGGCGGTGGCCGGCCTGTGCATCCTGCTGGAGGGACTGCCGCTCGCGCTGGTCCTGGCCGCCGACAGGCTGCGCCTGTTCACCCCGCAGGTCCTGCTGGGCCGCCTCGCCCAGGGCGGCGCCGCGCTGACCGGCCTGTCGGGCGGGCCGGCCGACGCCCCCGACCGGCACCGCTCGCTGGCCGCCCTGGCCGCCTCCCAGGTGGCCGACCTGGCCCCCGAAGCCCGCCGCACACTGGAACGCCTGGCCGTCTTCGCCCCCGGCTTCGGCATGCCCATGGCCGACCGCGCCCTGCGCGCCCCCCGGGGGACCCGCTCCGAGGAGCCGCCCCTCGACGCCCTGCTCGACACCCTCCTCGACGCCCACCTGATCACCGCCGGCGCCGGTTCCAGCGCCGGCGCCGGCTCCGGCGCCGACACCCCCGAGCCGCACCTCACGGTCCCCGAGCCGGTCCGCTCGTACCTGCGCGAGCAACTCGCCCGCGACGGCCGCCTGGCGGAGGCCCAGGACCGCCACGCCGACGCCTACCACCAGCTCGTCCTGTCCGCCGAACCCCGC
This sequence comes from Streptomyces sp. NPDC046876, assembly GCF_040645035.1. Taxonomy (NCBI): domain Bacteria; kingdom Bacillati; phylum Actinomycetota; class Actinomycetes; order Kitasatosporales; family Streptomycetaceae; genus Streptomyces; species Streptomyces sp. NPDC046876. Next base: position 7,177 of record NZ_JBEYXK010000052.1, read on the forward strand.
CTGGCCGGCCCCGAGGAAGGCCGCTGGCTGCGCATCCTGGCCGCCGAACACGCCAACACCCTCACCGCCCTTGACCGCCTGGAGGCCCGCGGCGACCGGGACGCGGCCGCCTCGATGCTCCTCGCCCTGCGCACGCCCTGGCTGGCCCACGGCCACCTCGCCGAGGGGGTGCGCCGCTGCGAGCGGCTGCTCGCCGAGCAGCCCGGCCGGCCCGCCCCCGCAGAGCCCGTACAGGCCCGGCTGATCGACCTGTCGGCCTCCTTCACCCTCGCCCTGGGCGATGCGGACCTCGCGGTACGGCGCCACCGGCGCGCTCTGGCCCTGTGCAAGCGGCTCGGCGACCGCCGCCAGAGCGCGCTGGTGACGGCCCGGCTGGGCACCGCCCTGCTGGCCCTGCCCGACGCGGAGGCCGCCGAGGCGGCACTGCGGCCCGCGCTCGCGGCCCTGGAGTCGCTGGGCGCCACGGCCCCGGCGGCCGAGGCTGCAACCGCGCTGGCCCGCGCCCTGCGCGCCACCGGCCGCACCCGCAAGGCCGCCGAACTGCGCGAACAGGCCCTGGACACCCACCGCCGCATCCAGGCCACCCGAGGCCTGGCGGAGGCCCTGACGGAAACGGCAGAGGCGGCAGAGGCGGCAGAAGCGACAGGGGCAACAGAAGCAGCAGAAGCAGCAGGGGCCACAAACCCGGCACCCAACGGCGGCGGAGCCGGCGAGGCACCCCGGCAAGGAGCCACCCAAGGAGACCTGACGGCGCTCAAAGCCCTCCGCGAGGCCCTGTCCCTCTACGCACAGCTGAACGAACGCACCCGCCTGCCCGCCGTACTGGAGGCCTACACGTTGACGCTGCTGCGCACCGCCCCCGGCGCCCAGCCCCTCGCCCTGCGCCTGTTGGGCGCCGCCGAGGCACTGCGCGGCCGGCTCGGCTCGGCCGCGGAACCGGCGCACCGCGCCCGGGTCGCGGAGGCCCTGACGGGCCTGCGGACCCGGATGCACCCCGCGGCCGCGGCGGTGGCGTGGGCGGAGGGCCTGCGCCTGGAGCCGGCCGGCGCGGTGGACGAGGCCTTGGCCCAGCCCCTCCCGACCCGCGCGGCGGCCACCGGCCCCGCGGTGCCGGTGGCCCAGCCGCTGACGGGCCGCCAGGTCCAAGTGGCCATGCTGGTGGCAGAGGGCCTGACGAACCGCCAGATCGCCGATCGCCTGAAGATCTCGGAGTGGACGGTCGTCAACCACGTCCGCCAGATCATGCGCCGCCTGGGCTGTGCCTCCCGCGTCCAGGTGGCCTGGGCGGTGGGCCGGTGGTCATGACGACCGAGCCGATGGCCGCCGCCGACGGTCCGCCGCCCGCCGCGCTGTGGAGCTCGGCGGGCCCGCCGCCCGCCGTCGCGGACGCGTACCGGTCGGCGGGCTGGTGGCGCACCGGGACCTTCCTCGACGACCTCTACCGCACCGCCGCCGCCGACGGCACCCGCACCGCCCTGGTCGCCGACCGCGCGCACCACCCGGCCGGGCTGCGGCTGCGCCGCCTGAGCTACGCCCAACTGGCCACGTACGTCGACCGGTACGCCGCCGCCCTGCGCTCGCTCGGCCTGCGCGCCGGGGACCCGGTCGCCTACCAGCTGCCGAGCTGGTGGGAGGCGGCCGCGCTGACCCTGGCCGTCTGGCGCATCGGGGCGGTCGCGGTGCCCGTGCTGCCGGTCGTGCGGGCCGGCGGTCTGGAGCGGATCCTGGCCGCCACCCAGGCCCGCCTGTGCGTGGTGCCGGACGTGTGGGAGGGCCACGCCCACGCCGAGGTCCTGGCCGGCCTCGCCCCCCGCCTGCCGTGGCTGCGCCGCAGGGCGGTCATCCGCACCGCCTCCGGCCCGGAAACCCCCGCCCCGAGGACGGAAGGCGCCCTTGACTTCGACGCGTACTTCACCCGCACCGCCCACGAACGCGGCCCCCACGCCTGCCCGCCCGGCCTGCCCGGCGCCCGACCCGGCGACCCCGCACTGCTCATCACGGTCATGGCCCTGGGCGAGCGGTTCCGCGCCGTGCTCCACTCCCCCGACACCCTCCACGCGCCGCTGGCCGCGGCCCGCACCCTGCCCGGGCCGGTGCCGCAGCCGGGCGAGGTGTTCTGCTCCGCCCTGCCGCTGACCTCGCTCGCGTCCCTGGCCCACTCCCTGTGCTGGCCGCTCGCACTCGGCGGCACCGGCGTCCTGCAGGACGTCTGGGATCCGAACCGGTACCTCGACCTGCTCGCCGAGGCGGGTGTGAGCCAGGCGTACGCCTCCCCCGCCCAGTGGTCCGAGGTCCTGACGGCCCATCGCACCCGCGCCACCCGCGGGGCGGGCCCGCTGCCCGCCCTCCGCCTGCTCCTCTCCGGGGGCCGCACCCCCACCCCGCCGGAGCTGCTCGCCGCGCTGCCCGAGGCGCTCGGCGCGCCCGTGCGCTCGCTGTGGGGCGCACCCGAGGTGGCCCTCGGCACCCTGGGCGGCGTCCACGACCCCACCGAGGGCGCACCGCTGCCGGGCCTGGAACTGGACTCCCGCGAGGGCGGTGCCCTGTGGGTGCGCGGCCCGGCCGTGGCCCACGCGGTGTGGCCCTTCGGCGCCGACCGGGCCGTCCTGCCCTGGGAGCAGGACGACGGCTGGCTCGCCACCGGCGACCGCGGCGACGCCACCCGCGTCACCGGCCGCGCGGGCCACCGTACCGGCGCGGCGTTCCTCGTACCCGTGGCCGAACTGGAGGAGGCGCTGGCCGCGCACCCCGGCGTGCGGGAGGCGGCCGTCGTGGAGTACGGGGACCCCCAGCACGGCGAACTGCCCTGCGCGGTGGTCGTACCGGCCGTCGAGGCGGAATCGCCGGGCCTGGTGGAGCTGCGGGAGTGGCTGCTCGGGGCGGGGCTGGCACCCGCCGCCCTGCCGACCCGCCTGGAACTGGTGGGCTCCCTCCCCCGTGCCGAGGACGGCACCCTGCGCAAGGACGCCCTGCGCGGATGGCTCTCGGGCCTGCGCCCGGGCGCACCCCGGACGACACTGCGGTAGGCGTGCGGCCGCCGCGCGCCCTCAGTCCGTCGGCCGGCCCGACCCGGACCGCCCGCCGCAGAACACCTCGTCGACCAGCCGCTGCTGGGTCTTCGCGAACAGCGCCCCCACCTGCGTGAAGTCGAGTTCGGCGTCCCCGGTGGTCAGCGAGGCGGTCAGGGTCGTGGCGCCGTCGGGCGAGCTGTACATCAGCGCGCCCCAGCCCCACATGCCGCCGTTGTGGGTGTAGACGGTGCCGCCGCACTCCGCCTCCTGCACGAACAGCCCGAGGCCGTAGCCGAGCTTGGGGTGCGGGGTGCGCATCTCGGCCAGCAGCGGGGCCGGCAGGATCCTGCCGCCCATCAGGGCGGAGAAGAAGGTGTGCAGGTCGCGGGTGGTCGAGATCATGTCACCGGCGGCGGAGATCCAGGAGGGGTTGGCGCGGGTGACGTCGACCGTCTTCCACTCGCCGGCGTCCTGGTAGGTGTAGTAGCCGTGGGCGTGCGGCTCGGGGATCTCCGGCGAGGCGTCCGGCACTACGGTTCCGGTCAGGCCGAGCGGACCGAGGATCCGCCGCTGCATCTCCTCGGCGAACGGGCGGCCGCCGACCTCCTCCACCAGCAGCCTGGCCAGGACGTAGTTGGTGTTGGAGTAGCTCCAGTCCGTCCCCGGCTCGAACCGCGCCGGCTTCGACAGCGCCAGCCGTACAAGCTCCTCGGGCCGGTAGGTGCGGAAGAGGTTGTCGACCCACTCCTGGCCCTGCCAGGCGATCCCGGGGGCGGTCGTGCCGTCCTCGTGGTACTCGCCGGTGAAGTTGAACAGCCCGCTGGTGTGTTGGAGCAGCATGCGGACGGTGATCCGCCGGTCCAGCTCGTACTCGGGGAGGTGCTCGGCGACCGGGCCGTCGAGTTCGAGCCGGCCGTCGGCGACCAGGAGGAGCACGAGGGTCGCGGTGAAGGTCTTGGTGTTGCTGCCGATCCGGAAGTGCCCGTCGGTCGGCGGCTCGGCGCTCCCGCCCAGCTCGGCCACGCCTGCGCTGCCGACCCACTCGCCGCGCGGATCGTTCACGCGCAGCTGTACTCCGGCCCAGCCGGAATCGGCGATCTCCTGAACGGCCTTCTGCAGCTCCGGACGGACGGACATGGTGGTGTGCTCCTTTACGTCTGTCATGGCGTCGGTCGAGCGGATGGAGTGTCAGAGGCTGCGGGCGGTGATGTCGCCGTAGGAGGTGGTGGCCCGGATGTGCAGGGCGGCGGAGGCGCCGTCGCTGTTCTGCAGCGCGTTGTGGATGCGGCCGTGGCCGGTGCCGGCGTCGAGGGTGGCGGAGACGCCCTGGGCGGCGCCGATGGAGATGCCGCCGTGCTCGGTGCGGAGGGTGACCGTGCCGCGTACGGCCTCGTCGATCCGGAGGTCGCCCTTCTGGGTGCTGATCTCCGCGGGGCCGCCGAGGCGGCCGACGGTGACGTCGCCGGCCTGGAGGGTGAGGCGGGCGCTCGCGGTCTCCTCGAGCCGGACGGTGGCCTGCGCGGCATCCAGGGCGACGTCGCCGAGCCGTCCGACGCCGTTGAGTTCGGCAAGCGCGGCCTTGGCCTCGATACGGGAGCCGGCGGGCAGCTGGACGGTGACCTCGACCGAACCGGAGGAACCGAAGAGCTGGTTCTTGGGCTCGGCGGTACGGATCTGCAGGACGCCGTCGGCGTAGCCGACCTCGATCTGCTCCGCCGCCTTGACGTCGCGGCCCTTGGAGGCGTCGGCCGGCCGGACCTCGACGGTGGTGTCGGCGCGGTCGGCGGCAACGAGCCGGATACGGCCCGCGGCAATGTCCAGGACGGCGGAAACCGGGGCGGCGGTGGCGAACTTCTGCATGGTGGTGTGCTCCTCGTCTGGGGCGCGGGCCCCTTCGGCCCGCTGTTTCCGACGAGAGAAACGCTACGTTGCGTTCAAGATTCGAGCAACACACTCGTTGCGCCAGAACACCAAACACGCAGGTCAACGCCACAAATTCATTGCAATGGCCCTAAATTCAACGCAACGAACATCCTGTCCTTCATTGCAATGAGCTGAGGGTGAACGCCACGGTGGAGAGCTCCGCGGGACTCCGGAGGACCCAGCGGGACACCCGCAGGACCCCGCGGGGTCCTCAGCCCGCCGTCACGCGCCCGGCGAAGGCGGCCAGTTCCTCCCGCCACTCCGGGGACAGGGCGCTGCCGGCGGCGACCCGGCCGGCGCGGTCCGTCAGGTCGCGGATGATCTCCTCTGCCACCGCCCGCTCACGGTCCTCCAGGAGCACCTCGCGCAGCAGCTCCGCCTCCCAGTCGTACTCCGGGCCCCCGGACAGGAATCCGCGCATCCGCCAGGCCGCGTGCAGCGGCAGCGCGTAGTCGGCGTACGTGCCGGCCAGGTCGGGGCGCCCCGCGAGGTGCGCGCCGAGCAGCAGCGGATGGCGCAGCGCGTACCAGCCGGCCGCGCAGCCGTCCGTACAGCCGGCGATGCACTGCCCGGGCCAGGGGTCCTCCAGGTACGCCGCGGCCGTGGCCTCGTGCGTGTACAGGCCGAGGGCCCGCTCGGTGCGCAGCTCCTCCCACAGCCGTACCGCCTCCGGCGGCAGCCGGCGCACCAGCCGGTCGGCCCAGGCCAGGGCGAGGTCCCCGCCCAGCGTGGCAGCGCACTCGCCGAACCGGCGGGACTCGCCGGCCCAGCCGTTGCGCTCGTGGTCCCCGGCGTGCCGGACGTGCAGGGCGGGCAGGCCGCGGCGCAGCGGTGCGTTGTCGTAGACGTCGGCGCGCACCAGGGTGCAGGTGTCCAGGAGTTCGAGGGCGGCGGCCGCGTCGACGGCCGCCTCGGCCTCGGGCCCCTCCAGGCTGCCGCCCGCGGCGAGGTATCCGGTGAGCAGCACCTGCGGCCGGACGCGGCCGTCACCCGCGCTGACCAGCTCGGCCAGCGACTCGATCAGCACGGCGGCCCGCAGGTCACTGGTGCGGCGCCGGTACTCGTCGTTCAGGAGGGCGTGCAGCCGGTCCTCGACCTTCTCGAGCAGCTCCGCCCGCGCCCGGGCGGGTGCCACGACGGCGGCGGGTGCGGAGTGGGTCGTCGGGTGAGTCATGGGGTGCGGCCTCCCGGATCGGCGGTGTACGCCTGAACCTGCCGGACCGGCGGCGCCCGCTCAACCCCGGGCCGGGCCACGGGCCACCCCGGCCCGTCCGGGGGCCTCCGGCCTGCCAGGCGCTTGCCATAACGGCCGGCCGGCGGGGCGCGCTTGCCATACGCCTGCCATACCTCCTGCCATGCGCCCTGCGCCCTGCCGCACGCCGACGCCATACACCCGCCGCGCGCCGCCCGAGGCCCGCCCTCAGCCCCACGCATCTGCGGCTTTAGCGGCAGGCCCGTCAATGAGCCAGCTGTCCGCTGTCCCCTCTCACTCGTGGAGACCCACATGTCGAACATGTCGAACAACAACGCCAACAACAGCGCGAACAACAGCAACAACAACGCCTCGAACAACAACTCCCTCGCCGTGAACGAGAACACCGACTACACGGCCAACGAGATGAACGCCCCGCGCCTGCAGAGCGTGGTCCCGGCCGACCTCGAGGCGATCATGAACGACATCAACAACAGCAACAACGCCAACAACAACGCGATGTCGAACAACAACACCATGAACAACAACAACCCCAACGCGTAACCGGTGACGAGGCAGCGGGGCCGGGAAGTGCTGTCCGCGCCCCGCCCTGCCCACCGTCCGCCCCACCTGACCGGAGACGCCCGCGCCATCGCCGCGTACCGCGACCAGCGGCGCCTGCTGCAGAAGGAAGCCGTCCTGGGCCGCGGCGAGCTGATCGAAGCCCTGCTCGCCGGCCGCCGCACCCGCCTCGCCGAGCTGCGGCGCAGCACCTGGGTGCGCCGCCTGTTCGACTCCACCCACCGGCAGGTCCGCCAGGTCCTGGCCCACCCCGCCTACGCACGGATCCTGCCGCTGCGCCGCGACATGCTGGTCTGCCTGGCCGAACTGGCCCTGCCCCTGCCCGCGGACGCGGTGATCCTGTCCCACCCCACGCACGCGCCGGCCGCCGAGATCCTGCCCCGGCTCCCCCAGCTGCGCCACCGCCGGAGCCTGGTCGAGCGGATCCTGGACGAGTCCAGCCTCACGCTCCCGGGCACCCCCTTCCGTACCGTCGGGGAACCGCAGTCCGCCGTCATCCTCGGCGGCGACGCACCGACCGTCGAGGCGCTGGCCGGCGTCGCGCACGAGCTGGGCCACTGCCTGTACGAGCGCACCCGCCCCGGCACCGGCATCCGCACCCAGCTGGCCTCCGAGCGCCTGGCCCACCGGCTGGAGGAACAGCTCGTCGCCGCCTACCTGGCCGAGCACGGCAGCCCCGACGAGGGTCGCGCCTGGTGGGCGTACCAGCGCCGGGTGGACTCCTTCAACCTCTACTTCTTCGAGCTGGAACGGGCCCTGCTGTACGAGGAGCCCGCCGCGGTCCCCGAGCTGATGCCCGAGTCCGCGACGAGCTTCCGCGAGTCCCTCTTCATCGTCCCCGGCTGCCAGGCCGTGTACGCACGCGCCTCACTGGCCCGGCTCGCAGCCGCTGCCTAGCCCTGCGCGGCCTCCCTCAGCCGGGCGGGCCGCATGTCCGTCCACTCCCGCTCGATGTGGTCCAGCACCGCCTGCCGGGTGTCCGCGGGCAGCTCCACCCGCCAGCCCGCCGGGACCTCCGCCCCCGCGGGCCACACCGCGTACTGGCCCTCGTCGTTGACCAGTGCCAGGTACTGCGCCGCGTCGTCCTCGAACGGCTGCGTCATCGCTTCCCTTCCTCCTTCTCGTTCGTCGGCTTCGTTCGTCGTGTTCACGCGAGCTCGTGCGCGGCCATCAGCTGGAGGTCGGCCGGCAGGTCCTGGCGCCGCGTGATGTTGAGCTTGCGGTAGACCCGGGTCAGGTGCTGCTCGACCGTGCTCACCGTGATGTAGAGCTTCAGGGCGATCTCCCGGTTGGTGTGCCCGTGCACCGCGAGCATCGCCACCCGCTTCTCGGAGTCGCTGAGCCGGTCCCCGAGTTCGGTGTACGCCACCCGCGGCCCGGCCGCCTCCGTCTCCTGCGCGGCGGGCGCCGGCGCGGGCACGTGCCCGGGCAGGATCCGCTCCTGGAGCGCGTCGGCCCCACAGGCCTTGGCCAGGTGCCAGGCCCGCCGGTTGACCATGTTGGCGCGCCCCGGCTCCCCCGACTCCTTCAGCACCCGCCCCAGGTCGGCCATCGCCCGGGCCAGCTCGAGCCGGTCGCCGGAGCGGCGCAGCTCGTCGACGGCCCGCCGCAGCACCGCCTGGCGTTCGCCGGGCGCGCCCGTCCACGCCTTCAGGCGCAGCGAGACGCCCGCCGTCCACGGGTGGGCGGCGTCGGCGTGCTCCAGCTGCTCGGCGACCATCCGGGCCGCCTGGCGCACCTCGCCGAGCTGGAGCAGCGCCTCCGCCGCGCCGGTGCGCCACGGCAGCAGCAGCGGCCGGTCCAGGCCCCAGTGGCGGACCGCCTTGCCGATGTCCAGGAAGTCGCACAGCGCCGCGTGGTAGCGGTTCGTGGCCAGGTGGTGCAGCCCGGTCGCCTGCATGCGGACCAGCTCCTGCACCGTACCGGGCAGGGTCTGCGGCAGCGGCCGGGCCAGCTCCCGGGCGGCCTCGTCGGGCCGGCCCATCGCGGTGTACGCGCGGGCGAGCAGCGCCGAGGCCCACGTCCCGGTCAGCGAGGTCTGCTCCCCCGCCGCCGCCCCGCGCACCAGCCCGGCCTGTTCGGCCGCGCCCGCCAGGTCGCCCTGGCGCAGCAGTGCCTCGGTCCGCAGCAGTGCGAACTCCGCCCGCCAGCCCGGCGCGCCCTGGCGCAGCGCCTGCTCGGCGTACGTCTGGGTCCAGGGCAGCGCCCGCAGCGGCCCGTCCAGGTACAGCAGGGCCCGTACGGCCTGCAGCACCGGGGCGAGCGTCGCCTGCGACAGGGCGGTGCCGCGCAGGAACAGCTCGGCCCGGTTCGCGGCGCCGCCGTGCCGGTTGTAGCCGGGGACGCCCCAGAACGCGGCCGCCTCACCGAGGCCGCTGCCGGGCCGGCCGCGGCGGGCCGTACGGTCCGCGAGGGCGGCCGCCGAGCCGCCGGAGCCACGCCCCGCGGCCGCAGCCGATGCCGCAGCCGCACCGGGCGCGGCGGCCGGCAGGACATCGGCGCCGCCGTCCGGGGCGTTCCAGCGCGGGAAGGCGAACAGCCCGTCCAGCGGCGCCTGCAGGGCGGCGTCCCGCACGCCCACCATGCCCCAGACGCCCACCACGCCCCCCGCGGCCTGCCCGGCCCCCGTCTGCCCGGCGGCGTACACCGCGTCCAGAGCGAGAGCAGCCTCCTCGACCCGCCCCTGCACCACCAGCAGCCGCCCCAGCCGGGCCGCGCCGACGGTGTCGAGCGTGCCGGCCTTCAGCGCCTCGACCGGCCCGTGCAGGGCCGCCTCGGCCGCGGCCGGATCCACCCGGGCACCGGCCACGGCCAGCGCGGCGGCGAGCTCCGCCCGGGCCGCCTCGCTGCCCCGTGCGCCGAGCGCCAGCTCCAGCACCCGTACGGCCCCGGCGGCGTCCCCGTCGGCCAGCAGCTCGTCCGCGGCGGTGCGCAGCACGCCCGGCGCCCACTCCTCGCCGGCGGCCAGCAGCTGCCCGGCGACCTCGGCCACCGGGGCGCCGGTGCGGAACGCGAAGCGCGCGGCCCGCCGGTGGCAGGCCACCCGCACCAGCGGATCCATCCCCTCCAGCACCACCGCCCGGGCCGCCGGGTGCCAGCGCACCCCGTCCAGCAGCCCGGCCGCGCCCAGCGCGAGGACCGCCTGCCGGGCCACCGCCTGGGTGGTGGAGGCCAGTTCGGCCGCCCCGACCACCGAGGCGAGCCCGTCCAGCACGGCCAGCCCCTGGGCCACCGCGAGCGTCACGACCCCGCAGCGCTGGAGGCAGGCCCACACCGCGTGGGTGAACGCCGCACCGGGCACGGGCAGCTGGCCGGCGTCTCCCGCCGGAGCCTCCAGCGCGGCCCGGTGGTCCTCCAGCAGCGCACGCAGCAGCAGCGGGTTGCCCCCGCTGAGCGCGGTGAACCGCTCGAGCGCCTGCCCCGCCGGCTCGGCGTCCGCGTACTGCGGGGCGCCCGCGACGACGGCGGCCACCTCCTCCTCGGCCAGCCGCTCCAGGCGCACCCGTACGAAGCCGGGCGCGCGCAGCAGCTCCGTACCCAGCACGGGGTCGTCGCTGCGCTCGTGCACCGACTCGGTGAGCACCATCAGCACCCGGTCGGTCCGCGCCCGGCGGGCCAGGTGCAGCAGGTAGCGGCGCGAGGCCTCGTCGGCCAGGTGCAGGTCGTCGACGCACACCGCGACCGGAACCCGCTCGGCCAGGGCGAGCACCTGCGCACAGAACGCCTGCATCGCCTGAACCCCACCGGCACCGGCCCCGGCATCAGCCGCCCACAAACCCCCGCCCCCAACAGACCCAACCGACCCACCCGGACCACTCAGCCCGCCCGCGTCCTCACCGAACGCCCCGGGCGGCGCATCCGCCACCAACTGCCCGATGACGCCCAACTCGATCCCGCTCTCGGCCGGCGTGCCCATCGCCCGCAGCACCAGCGCCCCCGCGCCGGCGGCCCGTTCGGCCGCCGTGTCCGCGAACTCCGATTTCCCGCAGCCCACCGCTCCCTCGGCCACGACCACCCGGGCCGCCCCCGCGGCCGCCTGGGCCACGGCCCGGTCGAGCAGTCCCCACTGATATCCACGCCCGTTCAACACCACTGCCCCCGTTACTCCAGCACCGGTGAACCTCTGATCCGCGGGGGGAGACCCCTGCCCGCAGCCGGTCACGGACCTGCCGCCCTCACCCGCCCGCGGGAGGGAAAGGGGGCGGTCACCACCGTCGACAACGTCACCTTATGCAGGTCGTGGCGGTGCGGCCGGTGGCCGCAACCTGCACGGCAACTACTGCACCCCACCCCTCCCCGCCCCCTGCCCACCCCAGCCTCCGAAGCCGGGCCCGGCAAAACCAGCCCCGCCGGCGTTTGAGGCGCAGGGCATGAGCGGCGCCCCAACAAACCCAGCCCACCGCCCTCCAGGCCCCAACCGGCGGCCCCCGCAAACCTTCGAAGCCGGGCCCGGCAAAACCAGCCCCGCCGGCGTTTGAGGCGCGGGGTTTGGGCGGCGCCCCAACAAACCCAGCCCCACCAACCACCAGGCCCCAACGGGCCCCCGTCAACCTTCGAAGCCGGAGGGCCGACCGTTCAGCCCCGCCGGCGTTTGAGGCGCGGGGCTTGGGGCGGCGCCCCAACAAACCCAGCCCCACCAACCACCAGGCCCCAACGGGCCCCCGCAAACCCCCGAAGCCGGAAGACCGGCATGGCAACCGTGTGACAAGCCCCTGCCCCCGCATCCCCGCCCGTGACAAGCCCGCACCCCCGCAAGGCCTACCCCGCCCCGGGTACACCCCCGCAGCCCCCTCCCGGCTGGGCCCGCGGCGACCCCCGCCGCACGGTGGAACCACGCCCCGCCGGGGCCGCGCACCACCCACCACTCGCAAGGTTTCGGGGGACACCGTGATCCAGCAGCTGCTGCCCCGCCACATCGCCGCAGTCGACACCCACCACGACCGGCACGAGCTCACCCTCTTCCCCGAGGAGGAGGCGCACATCCGCGAGGCGGTCCCGAAGCGCCGGCACGAGTACACGACCGCCCGCTGGTGCGCCCGCCGGGCCCTGGCCCAGCTCGGCCTGCCCGCGGCGCCCATCACCCCCGGCCACCGCGGCGCCCCGCAGTGGCACCCGAGCGTCACCGGCAGCATCACGCACTGCGCCGGCTACCGTGCCGCGGCCGTGGCGCACCGCTCCCGGACCCGGGCCATCGGCATCGACGCCGAGCCCCACCAGCCGCTGCCGGAGGGGGTGCTGGAGTCGATCGCCCTGCCGGCCGAGTGCGCATGGGTGCGCCGGCACGCGCGGACGCACCCGGGCACCCACTGGGACCGGCTGCTGTTCTCGATCAAGGAGACGGTCTACAAGACCTGGTACCCGCTCACGGCCCAGCCGCTGGAGTTCGAGGACGCGCTCATCACGCCGCACCCGGAGACCAGCACGTTCACCGCGCAGATCTTCCCGCACCGGCCGACGCCGTACCCGACGACGCTCACCGGCCACTACACCACCGAGAACGACATCATCCTGACGACGCTGACCATCCCGAACGACGACCACTGACGGACGGCAAACCCAGCAGGTCAGCAAAACCAGCAGAACCAGCAGACCCAGCACAGGCACCAGAACCACCCGTGCCAGGCGCCAGCCGCCAAGCAGCCGCCAAGCCGCCAAGCAGCCAAGCAGCCGCTAAGCAGCCGCTAAACAGCCGCCCCCCGCGGCGTGAACAGAGCGGCCCCCATCCGGAAGCCCCCCGGCAGCTCCGCCGACCGGAACTCCCACTCCTCACCCCGGGCCGCCGTGCCGTCGGGCCGCTGGACCCGCACCGGCCTGCCGTCGGGGCCGAACCCGAACTGCCCGAAGGGGAACCCGGCGCCCCAGCCGACGGCCTTGCGGTACGCCTCCTTCAGCGTCCACAGCCGGGCCAACTCCGCATCCCTCTCCGGCGGCGCCAGCTTGGCCAGGGAAACCAGCTCGTACGGGGTGCACACGCGCCGCCCGTCCCCGGAGCCGTACAGCATCCGGTCCGCCCGCTCGACGTCCACGCCGATCAGGCCCGCGCCGCTGGCCCCGACCAGGACGATGCCCTCCGCGCAGCTGACGGCGACGTCGACGCCCTCGCAGCCTGCCAGGACGGGCCGCCCGGCCACACCCCACTCGACGCGGCCGGTGCCGTCGCCGCGCACCGCGCGCGCGAGCCGCTCCAGCAGCGCCCGGGCGCCCTCGTACTGCCGGCGCTCCGTCGCGGAGACGAGCCCGGCCCGCAGCCCGCCGCCCCCGCACGGGGGCACCGCGGCCTGCCCGGCCAGGAGCCGCTCCAGCGGCGCGTAGAGGAGGGCGGTTCCGCCGCCGCGCACGAGTTCACCGGCCCGGTCCCACTCGGGACCTTCCGGACCGACCTCGACCGGTCCGTCCAGCAGCGTGCTGCGCACCACCGAAACCCGTCCCGCCGACACCATGAGCCCCACTCCACGTCCGCCCGCGCCGACCTCACCCGTCGACAGAACCACGGCCGTCCGCGACAGGCCGTCAGAAGCCGAAGCCCATGAGGGCCCAGTCCCCTCCATTCTCCCGGCGCGGCTAAACGACGGCTAAAAGCGGCGTTCAGGAAGGGCGGCGTCAGAGCCCGCCGAACTCCCCCGACAGCAGCAGCTTCTTCTGCGGCTTCCCCATGGCGTTACGGGGCAGGGAGGCCACGAACCGCACCTCCCGCGGCCGCTTGTGCACCGACAGGTGGGCGGCCACGAAGTCCGTCAACTCGGCGCCCGTGACCCCCTCGGCGACGACGAAGGCCACGATCCGCTGCCCCAGGTCCGCGTCCGGGACGCCGACCACCGCGGCCTCGCTCACCTTGGGGTGGTCCAGCAGGGCGTTCTCGATCTCGCCCGCCCCGATCCGGTAGCCGCCCGACTTGATCATGTCGATGGAGGCCCGGCCGACGATCCGGTGCACCCCGTCCGCCTCGTCGACGGCCGCGATGTCGCCCGTGCGGAACCAGCCGTCCTCGGTGTACGCGGCCGCGGTGGCCTCCGGCCGGCCCAGGTACCCGGCGAACAGCGTCGGCCCGGTCAGCTGCAGCTCCCCGATTTCGGCACCCGGCTCGGCCGCGATCCGCGTGCGGATGCCCGGCAGCGGCGTACCGACGGTGCCCGGGCGGACCTCACCGCCCGCCCTCCCGCTGACGGTGATCAGCGTCTCGGTCATCCCGTAGCGCTCCACGGGCCGCAGACCGGTCAGCCGCTCCAGGTCCCGGAAGACCGGCGCGGGCAGCGCCGCGCTCCCCGACACCAGCAGCCGGGCCCCCGACAGCGCGCCGGCGGCCTCCGGGTCGGCGGCGATCCGGGACCACACGGTCGGGACCCCGAAGTACAGGCTGCCGCCGGCCTGCGCGTACGCCTGCGGGGTCGGGCGCCCGGTGTGCACGAGCCTGCTCCCGGTCCGCAGGGCCCCGAGCACGCCCAGCACCAGCCCGTGCACGTGGAACAGCGGCAGCCCGTGCACAAGGATGTCCTCGGCGCTCCACTGCCAGGCCCCGGCGAGGGCGTCGAGGTCGGCGGCGATCGCCGCGCCGGTCAGCACGACGCCCTTGGGGGCGCCCGTCGTCCCGGAGGTGTACAGCACGAGGGCCGGATCGTCGGACCCCGCGCCCGCCGCGAACCCGGCCGACGCCGACGCCGACGCCGCCGAGCCGGTCGCCCGCCGCGCGAAGTCCACGTCGAGGAGCACCGCCCCGGAGTCGCGCAGGATGTGCTCGCGCTCCGCGGGCCCGGCGTCGGGCGGCAGCGGTACGAACGGCACCCCGGCCAGCAGGGCGCCGACGGCCGCGGCCACCGTCTCCAGGGACGCCGTCGCGGTCACGGCGAACGCCGGCGCCCCGGCCACGTCGGCGGCCACCGCCCGCGCCGCGCCGAGCAGTTCCTCGTACGAGGCGGTCCGCCCGGCCACGCAGACCGCGTCCCTCCGGTCCCCGTACACCCCGTCCAGCGCGGTCAGCACGCCCAGCCTCCTGCGGTCACATCGCCTCACCCGCCCCGGCGGGTCCAGAAGCCCAGGCTACGGCGGCCCGAAGAGCCGGAACGCCCCGGCACCGGCGGAAACCGCCGGCGCCGGGGCGCCCCCAACACAGAGGCCGGCTGATTGGCTCAGATGACGCCCTGAGCCAGCATCGCGTCCGCGACCCGCTCGAACCCGGCGATGTTCGCCCCGGTGACGTAGTCGCCCGGCGCCCCGTACCGCTCGGCGGTCTCGTACGCAACAGCGTGGATCGAACGCATGATCCCGGCCAGCTCGTCCTCGACCCGCTCGGCGCTCCACGCCGCCCGCGCCGCGTTCTGGCTCATCTCCAGGGCGCTGACGGCCACCCCGCCCGCGTTGGCGGCCTTGCCGGGCCCGAACGCGACCCCGGCCTCCTGCAGGATCCGTACGGCCTCGGGCGTGGTGGGCATGTTGGCTCCCTCGGAGACCGCCTTCACCCCGCCCGCGACGAGCGCCCGCGCGTCCTGCGCGTCCAGCTCGTTCTGCGTGGCCGAGGGGAACGCCACGTCCGCGGGGACCTCCCACACCCGGCCCCCGGGCACGAACCGCGCCGAGGGACCGCGCCGCTCGGCGTACTCGCTGACGCGTCCGCGCTCGACCTCCTTGATCTGCTTGAGCAGCGCCAGGTCGATGCCCTTGTCGTCGACGACGTAGCCCTGCGAGTCCGAACAGGTCAGCGGGTTCGCGCCCAGCTGCTGGAGCTTCTCGATCGTGTACAGCGCGACGTTCCCGGAACCGGAGACCACGGCGCTCAGCCCGTCCAGGGAGGTGTCCTTGACCTTCAGCATCTCGGCGGCGAACAGCACGCTGCCGTAGCCGGTGGCCTGCGGGCGGATCTTCGAGCCTCCCCAGCCCTGCCCCTTGCCGGTCAGGACGCCTGCCTCCCAGCGGTTGGTGATGCGCCGGTACTGGCCGAAGAGGTAGCCGATCTCGCGGCCGCCGACGCCGATGTCGCCGGCGGGAACGTCGGTGTGCTCGCCGACGTGGCGGTACAGCTCGGTCATGAACGACTGGCAGAAGCGCATGACCTCGGCGTCGGACCGGCCGTGCGGATCGAAGTCACTGCCGCCCTTGCCGCCGCCGATCCCCAGCCCGGTCAGGGCGTTCTTGAAGATCTGCTCGAAGCCGAGGAACTTGACGACCCCGATGTCCACGGACGGGTGGAAGCGCAGGCCCCCCTTGTACGGGCCGAGCGCGCTGTTGAACTCGACGCGGTAGCCGCGGTTGACCTGGACCCGGCCCCGGTCGTCGGTCCACGGCACCCGGAAGACGATCTGCCGCTCGGGCTCGGTGAGCCGCTCCAGCAGCGCCACCGCCGGGTCGGCGTACTCGGGCCGGGCGGCGAAGACGGGCGCCAGGGTCTCCAGGACCTCCCGGACCGCCTGGTGGAACTCGGGCTGGGCGGGGTTGCGGCGCTCGACTTCGGCTCGCAGGTCTTCCAGCCTGTCCTTCGGGTCCTTCACGTGTGTCCCTCCAAGAAGTGCACTACATGCGGGTACGCGGGCAACGGCAGGTGCATGGTGTCCGCAGGTCCGCGAGCGCCGGTCGCTTCCGAACGGAGCGCGTGCGCAGCGGGGCACCACGGCCGCCGCGAAAGATTCTTCCGTCCCGCGCATCCTGCGCGACAGCGGATCACGCCGGGCCTACGATCGGCAGCCTTGACGATTCGATGACCCGCGCATGACCACGACCAGACCAAGGCCGCCAACAGGGGGGAACCAACCGTGGAATTCGCCAGACTCGCCTCGCTCATCGCCGCGACCGTCACGACGGGCCTGATGGCAGGCCTCTTCTTCGCCTTCGACATCTCGGTCATGCCGGCCCTGAAGCGCGCCGACGACCGCACCGTCATCCAGGTCATGCAGCGCATCAACACCGCCATCGTGAACGGCCTCTTCCTCCTCGCCTTCCTGGGCGCCCTCGCCTTCACGGCCCTCGCCCTGGCCCTGCACCTCGCGGGCGACGACGGCGGCCCGGCCACCTGGCCCCTGACCGCCGCCCTCGTCGCCTACGTCCTGCAACTCGGCATCACCGGCCGGGTCAACATCCCGCTGAACAACGCCCTGGACCAGGCCGGCCCCGCCGACCGGATCCCCGACCCGGCCGCCGTCCGCCGCGCCTTCGAGTCCCGCTGGGTCCCCGCCAACCGCTGGCGCACCGCCCTGTGCACCCTGGCCCTGGGCTGCCTCGCCTGGGCGCTGATCGTCGGCGCCCGCATCTGACGCGGGCCCGACCCGATCCGGCCCGACCGACCCGACCGGCCCGACCGGCCCGTCGGTCAGCGCGCGGTGGCCCGCCCGTACAGCACCAGCGCCCGCGACAGGGCGGTCAGGGCCGCCGTGCACAGCAGCGTGCGCGCGATGTTCGTGGCCACCCACGTGCCCTTGAACCGCTCCACGATCGAGAAGTCCGTCAGCTTCACCGCGTCGCCCGCGTCGGCGAGCTCGTTGTTCAGCGGGATGTTCACCGTGAAGGTGACGACGAGGACCAGCAGGTACAGCACGGCGGCCGTCGCGGCCCACACCGCGACGGCGCGCCTGCCCCCGCGGTACTCCAGGACGGCCGAGCCCGCGGCGGCGAGCAGCGCCAGGACGAAGACGGCCCCGAACAGGCCGTTGCCGTCGATGGCCGCATTGAAGTTCTGCATGGCGACGACGTACGTGCGCTCGTCGCCCTGCGCGAGCCCCGGCATCACCGACACGTCGAAGGCGAAGAACAGGCCCGCCATCAACCCGACGAGCACGGTCGCGCCCGCGAGCAGGACGGTGGCGACCCGGGAACCGGATGCGGCTGGAACGGAGTTCATGGATGCGTCCTCACTGGTGGCTTCCAACAGTCAGTCGAGCAGTCTTCGCACGTCCTGCCGCCCGCGCCCACGGGCAGCTGATCGTGCCATCCGGACAGGCCTCCTGCCACGGCATTGTGAAAAACCGGCGGGGGGCCGGCCGGCCGGCCTCGGTAGGGTGCCGCCATGAGCACCTCCGCACTGCGCCTGGACCCGGTCACCCCCGCCAACTTCGACGCCGTCTGCGCCGTCCGGGTCAGGCCCGACCAGGAACACCTCGTCTCACCGGTCGTCACGTCCCTGGCCGAGGCGTACGTGCACGGCGCAACCGCCTGGCCGCGTGCCATCGTCGACGGCGACGCGGTCGTCGGCTTCGTCATGGCCTTCCTCGACATCGCCTGGGACCCGGACCGGGACCCCGCCGACATACGCTCCGGCATCTGGCGCCTCAACATCGACGCCGCCCACCAGTCCAAGGGCTACGGCCGCTTCGCCGTCCAGGCGGTCACCGCCGAGCTCCGCGCCCGCGGCGCGGCCCGCGCGTACGTCACCTGGGAGCCGGGCCCGGGCACCCCGGAGCCGTTCTACCGGGGCCTCGGCTTCCAACTGACCGGCGAACTCAGCGGCACCCAAACCGTAGGCGTCCTGGACCTCGCCTGACGGTGGGCGTTAACGCCGTTAACGCCTCCCCCTCCACCACCCGGGAGCATTAACGCCGTTAACGCTCCCCCTCCCCTCGCGGGGCATTAACGCCGTTAACGCGTCGGCCTCCCCGCCCGGGGCGTTTGAGCGCCTCCGCTTCCTCCCCTCCCCCGGGCCGTTAACGCCGTTAACGCCTGCGCCTCCTCCGCCGCGGGGGCATTAACGCCGTTAACGCCTGTGCCTCCTCCACCCCCGGGGCATTAACGCCGTTAACGCCTGCGGGCGCCCGAGCCAAACCGGCTACGCCCCCGGCAGCACCACGGTCCGCGGCTGCGCCGGCAGCCCGGGCACCGCCGGCCGGTCGTTGCCGACGCCGAGGCCGACGCCGAGGCCGACGCCGAGGCTGCCACCGGCGCCGCCGGCCGCGGCAGCCCGCCGGTACTCCTGCGGGCTGACACCCCGTACCCGCTTGAACGCCGCCGACAGCGCGAACGCCGACCCGTACCCCACCCGCCGGGCCACGGTGGCGACCGTGGCGTCCGGCTCGCGCAGCAGGTCCGCCGCAAGGGCCAGCCGCCACCCCGTCAGGTACGCCATCGGCGGCTCCCCCACGAGCTCCGCGAACCGCCGCGCCAGCGACGCCCGCGACACCCCCGCCCGGCGGGCGAGCTCCTCCACCGTCCAGCCGTGGGCCGGGTTCTCGTGCAGCAACCGCACCGCCGGCCCGACCACCGGATCGCCGTGGGCCCGGTACCAGCCCGGCGCCCCCGAGGCCGGGTCGGCGAGCCAGGCCCGCAGCACCCCGATCAGCAGCAGGTCCAGCAGCCGGTCCAGGACGATCTCCTGCCCGGGCTCGTCCCGCGCGACCTCCGAGGCGAGCAGCCCGATGAGCGTGCTGTCCGCCGCGGCCGCCGGCCGGACCAGCACGGTCGGCAGCGCCCCCAGCAGCCGCCGCCCGACCTCGCTCGGCGCCTGGTACGTCCCGCTCAGCATCACCGCCGAGCCGGCCTCCTGCACCGGCGCGCCCCAGGTCCGTACACCGATCGCCATGGACTGGCTGACGTCCACGCCCCCCTGCGTACTGCACCGCTGGTCGGTGTCCACCGTGATCTGCACCGGCGTCCCCGGCTCGTCGGCGATCGTGTACGGCTCCGGGCCCCGCAGGACGGCGACGTCCCCGGGACCGATCCGCACCGCCGTGCCCCCGTCGGGCAGCAGCCAGCCCGATCCGGCGGTCAGCGTGACCACCGACAGCGGGGCCCGGTCCTCGATCCGCACGGCCCACGGCGGATTGAAGACGGACTTGAGCAGGAAGGCCCCGCGGGCCTTGGGGCCTTCGAGAAGACCGGTCAGCGTGTCCACGGGCCCATCCTGCCCGGGGGCCACCCGCCGCGGGACCTCAGACGTCCCAGACACCGGTGGCCGCCGCCTCACGGGCGTAGTCGGCGAAGTCCCTCGGCTGCCGGCCGAGCACCTCCTGCACTCCGTCCACCAGGTGCGCGTTGCGCCCGTCCAGGATGGTGGTGAACAGCTCGGCGAACTCCTCCGGCAGCCCGTTCTCCCGCAGCACCGCCCGGTAGGCCTCGCCCGACACGGGCACGTACGCGATGTGCCGCCCGGTCGCCTTCGACAGCTCGGCCGCGACCTCCTCGAAGGACAGCAGCCTCGGCCCGGACAGCTCGTACGTCCGCCCGATGTGCCGGCGGTCGTCGCCGAGTGCGGCGACGACCACGTCCGCGATGTCGTCGGCATCGACAAACGGCTCCACGGCGTCCGCAGTCGGCAGGGCGATCACCCCGGCCCGCACCGACTCCAGGAAGAAGCTCTCGTCGAAGTTCTGGTCGAACCAGCTGGACCGCACGACCGTCCAGTCCGCCCCCGACTCCTTGAGCCGCTCCTCGGCCCGCCGCGCCGCCTCCTCGCCACGGCCGGACAGCAGCACCAGCCGCCGCGCCCCAGCGGCCACGGCCGCCCGGGCGAAGGCCCCGATCTGCTCGTCGGCCCCGGGGAAGGCAAGGTCGGGGTGGTACGTCACGTACACCCGGTCGACGCCGTCGAGGGCGGCGGCCCAGCCGGCCGGCGCGTTCCAGTCGAAGGCCGGCTCCCCGACCCGCGACCCGATGCGCACCGGACGGCCGTCGGCGCGGAGCTTCGCGGCAACACGCCGGCCGGTCTTGCCGTGACCCCCGATGACGAGGGTGGCGGGGACGGCGGCGGTGGTGGTGGTCTGGTTGCTGTTCGGTGTCTTCTGCGTCATGCCCTCAGTGAATCCCGCCTCCGAGAGACGGAACATGGCCGAGAGACTCACACGCATACGCGTCCGTCCACGCCGCCGCGCCGGGGCCACGCCGTGCCCGCGTCGTGCCGCCGCGCCGGGTGGACTACTCGGCGTGCACCTGGGTGTTCTGGCAGGCGGTCAGCAGCCAGGGGCCGTCGTCCCCGTCGCGCGTCATCACGTACAGCGGCGCCCCCTCGCCCTTCGGCTCGCCGTCCGCACCCGTGTACAGCTGGCGCACCTTCACCGCGGCCACGTCCGGCCGCAGGAACTGGGTGTGCACCACCTCGTACGTCACCCGGCCGTCCCAGTCCGCCGCGGGCAGCACCGCCCGCGTGAACTCAGCGATCGCGTCGAACCCGATGAGTACCTTGCCGTGCCCCGTGGTCCACAGGGCGTCCCGGTGGAAGAGGGCGAGGAAGCCCTCCGCGTCCTTCGCCTGCTGGGTGCGCTGCACCTCGGCGACCACCTGCGCAATGGCCTTGACGGCCAGTTCCTGTTCGCTCATGCGGTCGATGATGTCGCCTCAACTGGGGTTGAGGTCAAGGAATGTGATCACATGTCGGTATGACCAGCACCAAGACGCTCTACCTGCTCTGCTCCGCCGCCCCACCCGTCTTCGACGTGGCCCACGTGATCGAGGACGCGCAGTCCCGCGGCTGGGACGTCTGTCTCGGCCTCACCCCCACGGCCGCCCACTGGCTCCGCGTCAGCCTCGACGGCCTGGCCGCCCTGACCGGCCACCCCGTCCGCTGGCAGTACAAGCTTCCGGGCGAGCCGGACGTCTGGCCGGCCGCCGACGCCCTGCTCCTCGCCCCGGCGACCTTCAACTCCCTCAACGCGTGGGCCCTGGGCCTGACCGACCGCTTCGCGATCGGCGTCGCCGCCGAGGCCATCGGCAAGGGCACCCCCGTCGTCACCATGCCGTGCACGAACGCCGCCCTCGCCGCCCACCCCCAGTTCGACCAGTCCCTGGCCATCCTGCGCAGCGCGGGCGTCACGGTCCTGTACGGGGAGAACGGCTTCGTCCCCGGCCCGGCCGGCGTCGACGCCCCGCCGCACTTCCCGTGGCAGCTGGCCCTGGACGCCGTGGACGCCACCACCCGCACGCAGAACGGCCAGTGAGTGCCCCTGCCTACTCGTGCCCCTGCCTACTCCCCCGTCACGCCGTCGATCGCCTCGCGCAACAGGTCTGCGTGCCCGTTGTGCCGGGCGTACTCCTCGATCATGTGGCCCAGGATGTAGCGCAGGGAGTACTCCTCCTCGCCGAAGCGCCCGATGACGTCCAGCGACCCGGCGGCCGCCACGATCGCCCGGGACCGCTCGCACGTCTCGCGCCAGATCCGGAACGACTCCGCCGGGTCGGCGTCCTCGACGTGGAACTCGGTCCACTCCCCCGCCTCGTCCCTCGGGAAGTAGCCGCGCACGTCCTCGCCGTTGAATACGTTGCGGAACCAGCCCCGCTCGACCTCCGCGAGGTGCCGGACCAGCCCGAGCAGGCTCAGCCCGGAGGGGGCGACCGCCTTACGCCGCAACTGCTCGTCCGTCAGCCCGGCACACTTCACCATGAGCGTGCCGCGCTGCCAGTCGAGCAGACTGGTCAGGGTGGCACGCTCATCGCCCACGCGGACGGGCGGGATCCTCAGCTCATCACTCATCCCAAGATGATCACATCCAGCATTAACGCCGTTAACGCTCCCCGGGGCGAAGCCTCCGACCCAACGCTCCCCTGAGCGAAGCCCCCGATCCACCGTTAACGCCGTTAACGCTCCCCTGAAAACCCCCGACGCACCGTTAACGCCGTTAACGCTCCCCTGAGCGAAGCCTGCGCCATTAACGCCGTTAACGCCTCGGGGCGCAGCCCCGACCGTCACCCCGGATCCGGGGCGTCCCCGTTCCGCCTGACCTCTGGGACGAAGGGCCGGCCAATCTCCCCTCCGCCGACCTCTGGGACGGAGGCCCTGGCCCCTCCCCCCTCCGCCCGACGCCTCCCACGAGGCCCGGCAAATCCAGCCCCGCCGGCGATTGAGGCGCGGGGTCTGGGGCAGAGCCCCAGCAAGCACAGCCGCACACCGGAACGGCCGGCAGTGCCAGGACGGGACCGGCCGGTCAGCGGGAGCCGGGGACGGGATCCCGGCGGACCGGAGTCGGTGGGGGCCCGGGGGTTTCCCGGCCGCCCATTGTCCTTTCGGTGCGGGCCGGCGCGTCAAGGGCGCTCCCTGCGGTCGCGTCGCTGCGCGATGGCCTTCGGCCACCCTTGACCCGCCGTCCCACCCCGAAATGCCAAAGAGCTGCCGGGAAGCCCCCGAAGGACGGCCAGGGGGCTCCAGCCTCCACCAGACTTCGACGAAATGGCTGCCGGGAGCGGGGAGCGCCGCAGATCGCTACGCGCTTCTCCTGTGTTGGCGTCCGTCGGCCGTCTGGGGCTGGGCATTAACGGCGTTAACGCCCAGCCTGCCCAGCCCGTCGCCCGGGAGCCCAACCTCGCGGCGGCGGCGCGCCCGCAAGGCCCTCACCGCCGGGCCGGTCACCGCGGTGGTCACCAGGGCCATCAGCACCAGCATGGTGAACAGTTCACCGCCGATGACCCCCAGCTCGAGCCCCAGGTTCAGTACGACCAGTTCGGTCACCCCGCGGCAGTTCATCAGCGCGCCCACCATCACCGCATCCCGCACCGGCTGGCCCGTCAGCAGGGCCGCCCCCGTGCCCGCGCCCCACTTCCCCACGACAGCCACCGCCAACACCGCCGCCGCCCACAGCCACGCCGTGCCGTGGCCCAGCAGCCCCACATCCGTCTTGAGGCCGCTCCCGACGAAGAACAGCGGCAGCAGTACCGGCACCGCGAAATCCCGCATCCGCGCCGCGGCCATCTCGACGGCCTTCACCCGCGGTACCACCGCCCCGAACACGAAGGCACCGAACAGCGCGTGCACCCCCATCGCATGGGTGGCGTAGGCCGCCAGGCAGAGCCCGCTGCACAGGCCTACGACCGCCCCGGCGCCCGCTCGGCCGCCGCCCCACCGCTCGATGCCCCGGCGGAGCAGGGGGCGTACCCCCCACCACATGGCCGCCAGGAACACCGCTGCCAGCACCCCCATGCCGGCGATTCCCCATCCCGGCGCACTGTTCGGTCCGGCCAGTGCCGCCACCATGGCCAGCAGGCACCACGCCACCACGTCGGCGACGGCGGCGCACGCCATCGCCAGCGCCCCCACCGGCGTCCCGTACAGACCCTGGTCCGTCAGGATCCGGGCCAGCACCGGGAACGCGGTCACGCTGAGGGCGACCGCCACGAACAGCACGAACGGCGGCCGCGCGGTTCCGTCCGGCGCGAAGCCCTCGTACATCGCCAGTGCGAGGAGTCCGCCCAACCCGAGCGGCACCCACACGCTCGCCTGGCTGACCGCCAGCACGGCGCGGCCACGGCCCCGCAGCAGCCCGAGGTCCAGTTCCAGCCCCACGAGGAACATGAAGACGAGCAGCCCCAGGTTTCCCAGCACCCCCAGGTACGGGAGCACCTCCCCCGGCAGCAGCCACCGGCCCCCCGCCGGCCAGAGCCACCCGAGCAGCGACGGCCCGAGCACGATCCCCACCAGGATCTCCCCGACCACGGCCGTCTGCCCCAGCCGCCGCATCAGGGCGCCGGCCGCCCCGCACGCGAGCACGACGACCGGTACGGCAACGAGCACGGCCTCGAGCGGATCACGTGATGCCCCCACCGCCCCAGGCTCCGCCCGCAGCCGTACCCCGGCAACGAACCGCCCCACACTTCCAGGAGTCGGCAGCCGCGACCGGGCTGACCATTAACGCCGTTAACATGGCGCCCAAATCGCCTCAAGTGGTGGGGAAAGGCCGCGCCAGCCCCGCCAGAACCTACTTGTCGACTGGTTTTTTTCGTGGGCCGCCCACTAAATTGACCTTCGTTCAGCCCGCCGCCTCCCCCGCCAGGGACCCGGCACCCCCCACCCAGCTACACACCCCCCGCAGGAGAGCGCACGTGGCAAGGGCGAGGCAGGAACGCGCCGAGATCACCCGGCGGGCGATCCTCGACGGCGCGGCCATCGCCTTCGACCACAGCGGCTTCGGCGGCACGAGCCTCAGCGACGTGGTGCGCCACGCCGGGGTCACCAAGGGCGCGCTCTACTTCCACTTCCCGTCCAAGGAAGCCCTCGCCCGCACGCTGATGGACGAGCAGTTCCAGGTCTCCGAAGGAGTCCCCGACCTGGAAGACCTCGGCCTGCAGACGGTCATCGACCTGACGCACCGGATGGCCTTCGGGCTGCGCACGAACGTCCGCGTCCGCGCCGGCATCCGCTTGGTCATCGAGTTCGGCTCCTTCACGAACCCGGACCCCACCCCGTACAACGCCTGGATCGACACCTGCCACAGCTGTCTGACGCCGGCCCGGGATCGCGGAGACCTCTACCCGTCGCTCGACCTGGAAGCCCTCTCGACGTTCCTCGTCGGCTCGTTCACCGGCATCCAGGTCACCTCGCACGTCCGCACCGGCCGTGAGGACCTCCACCGCCGGGTCATCGACCTGTGGGCCTTCCTGCTCCCGGGCATCGTGCCCGCGGACCGCATCCCGCTCTTCGACCCGGCCGGCTCGCCCCCGTGCCGGGCCGAACTCGGTCTGGCCGCCGCCCCGGACGCCCCCGCGGTCCCGGTCGCCGGCTGACCACCGCCTCAGGGCGGCCTCGCACACACCGTGGTGAACCACGGGGGTGCTCGCTTCGGCGGGTGCGAGGCCGCCCTGTCGCATTTCGTTAGCAATACCCAAGCGTGGCGCTCACATCCGCCCGCGAACGTTAGTAAAGTCCCTCTCATGACTTCGCCCTCCTCACAGAGCGACCGAGAGAAGGTCGTCTCCAAACTCCCGCCGTGGCTCCGCCAGGAGTTGAAGATCCGCACCGCCCAACTCCGCGTGGACATCCAGGACGCCGTCCACCAGGGCATCGCCCACTGGAGCGCCCTCGCCTCCGCCCCGTCCCCCGTGGACACCTCGGGCGCCGAATCGTTCTCCACCTGGCTCCCCGCCGGCCAATGGGAGTCCTTCCGCTCCGGTGCCAAGGACCGCGGCGTCTCCCTCATCCAGGGACTCGCCCAAGCCGTCCGCCTCTGGCTGGAGATGAACCCGGCCCCCACGGTCAAGCGGCCCTCCGTCGTCCGCCGCATCGTCGTGTGCAACCAGAAGGGCGGCGTCGGCAAGACCGCCATCACCGCCGGCACCGCGGAGGCCCTCGCCGAGGACCCCGACTCCCTCCACCCGGTCCGCGTGGCCCGCCAGCTGGCGCGCCTCTCCTCGGCCGACGCCCCGGACGCAGGCCCCCACCCGGCCGCCCCGGACCCGAACGCCCTGGACCTGGAAGACCTCCCGGGCCTCGGCATGCGCGTCCTGCTGGTCGACTTCGACCCCCAGGGCCACCTCACCAAGCAGCTCGGCCAGCAGCCCCTGCCCATCGGCGGCGACAGCCTCACCTGCCACATGGCCGGCGAGGCCAAGGGCCCCTTGTCCGATCTGGTCGTCCCCATCCCGGACGCCCGCTTCGGCGACCGCCTCCACCTCCTGCCCGCCTGCACGGACGCCTTCCTCCTCGACGTCCGCCTCTCCACGGTCCGCGCCCGCGAGGCCGCCCTCGAACGGGCCCTGGCCCCCGTCGAGTCGGACTACGACGTCATCCTCATCGACTGCCCGCCCAGCCTCGGCCTGAGCATGGACGCCGCGATCTACTACGGCCGCCGCCGCGACGCCGAGCAGCCGGGCGCCTCCGGCGCGCTGATCGTCGTCCAGGCGGAGGACTCCTCGGCCGACGCCTACGACCTCCTCACCTCCCAGATCAACGACCTGCGCGACGACCTCAGCCTCGACATCGACTACCTCGGCCTCGTCGTCAACCTCTACGACGGCCGCCGCGGCTACATCGCCACGTCCTCGCTCCAGGCCTGGATGGACATAAAGGATCCGCGCGTCGTCGCCGTCGTACCCGACCTCAAGGAACAGCGCGAGGCCGTCCGCGTCAAGCAGCCCCTTTTCGTCTACGCACCCAAGGGCGACCAGGCCGTCGCCCTGCGCGCCCTGGCCCGGGAGATCTCATGAGCAAGGCCGACAAACTCGGAGTCTCGGCGTCCTTCGCCCGGGCCCAGCCCGTGAGCGTCAGCTCCCGCCGCGCCGCCATCGCCGAGGCCACGGGCGCCCCCACCTCCGGGGTGACGCCGCCCTCCGAGGTCCCCATCGAGGCCCTCGCGCACAACCCGTTCAACCTGCGCGAGGACCTGACCGAACTGGACGAGCTCGCCCAGTCCCTGGCCTCCCGCGGCCAGCTCCAGCCCCTCGCGGTCGCCACCCGCCTGGCCTTCATGGAGGCCCACCCGGGCCAGACCGACGGCCTCGGCCGCGCCCCGTACGTCGTCATCGACGGCAACCGTCGCCTCGCGGCCGCGCAGCTCGCCGGCCTGAAGACGATGCACATCCACGTCAACGACTCCCTCGCCGCGTCGGCGGCGGACATCCTGGAATCGGCGCTCATCGCCAACGTCCACCGCGTCGACGTGGCGCCCATGGACCAGGCCCGCGCCCTGCAGGAGCTCGTCGACGTCCACGGCTCCCAGGCCCAGGTCGCCAAGCGCCTCGGCAAGACGCCCGCCTGGGTCTCCCAGCGCCTGACCCTGCTGAACCTCACCCCGGCCCTCCAGGAGAAGGTCGACACGGGGGAGCTCAAGGTGGAGCCGGCCCGCCGCATCGGCCGCCTGCCCCAGGAGCAGCAGGAGGCAGCGGCCACGGAGTCGATCAACACCCCGGCGCCGCCGCGCCAGCGCTCCACGCCGGCCCCCGGCCGGCCCCCGGCGCCCGTCCCCGCCACGACCCCGCCCGCCACACCACGCATCATGATCGCCACGGATTCCCCGGAGACGATCGCGGACGCCCTGACGGCCCACCTCACCCCGGACGACCTCAAGGCCGTCACGGAACTGCTGATGACCCGCATCTGAGCCCGACCCCACGCCGGGGGCGCTGACGGCATTAACGCCGTTAACGCCCCCACGTGCACGGCACGGGGACCCGGGCAGGCCCGCCCCCGGGCGCGGGCATTAACGGCGTTAACGCTTTCCCGAGGGACCGAAGGGACTGAAGGGACTGAATTTCGCCATTACCTTCAGGCAGTTTTCAGCCACCACAAGGCACAGGAGTGCCCACCTCAGGGCAGCAAACAGGGACTGAACGGGACCAAGGGTCCCAAGGGACTGAAGGGACCGAGTTCAGGCAACGGTGGGAGCGGACAGCCCGCGCTGCGAGCGCGTGGTCTTCCTGCCGACCTGCCTCGGCGCGATCGTGCGGGGGTCCACGGCCTCGCCGGGCGCCCCTTCGCGGTACAGGCCGTCGGGCTCGGCGTCCCGGTCGTGGGGGAGCAGGTAGAAGACCCGGCGCTTCTGCAGGCCGCTGTCGGGGTCCGCTTCCGCGGTGTCGCCGAGCTCGGTGAAGCCGATCATGCGACCGTCGCGGTGGTAGCGCGGCTTCCCCCGGCGCCGGGGGGTCTTGTCCAGGGCCTGGCGCACGTAATCGAGTTCTTCGGGGTCCTCCAGCCACACCACTTTGTCCTCGTGGGCGAGATCGCTTGCTGTCAGTAGCGAGCTCATGGCCTGGGTCCTTCCTCGTTCACGTCGGGCCTTCCGGGCCCCTGGGTCCTCCACGCCGCAAGCGACGCCGATACCGGTATGCGGCAGGGCCCTGTGGGCCCCCGCCGGCTGGTGGGTCTGTTCATCTTCCTTGTCCATCGTAGGCGTGCCCGCCCCGGGGAGGCGGCACACGTCGGCCGATCACGTCGCGTTTGCCCTGTTCGCGTCGCGCGGTGGCTGTTCTTCGTCGGCCAGGAGGGCCAGGCCGGGATAGAACTTCTGCCCGTTCGAGCGGAGCATCTCACTGGGTGAGGCGACGCCGACCTCGGCGCGGATACGCGTGGCGAACGCACGCGTGGTGGCGGGGCGCAGGCCCTCGCCGTCGAGGCACCATGCACTGTAGGCCCGATAGAGGGCGCCCTGCTCCACCTTCAGGTCGCGGGGCTCGGGCAGGTCCGCCCCGGTGGTGCAGCATTCCGCCAGGAACCGCCCGATGTGGTCCTCGGTGGTGGCGTAGGCCTGCGTGGCGGTACGGACCACGCTCGGCCCGGTCAGGGCCGGCTTGGTCGCAAGGTAGGCCTTGGCACCCTGGATCATCCAGTGGAGGATGCCCGGACCCTCCTCCTGGACCAGTGCCTCGGCCAGATTGTCGATCTTACGGTGGTCGGGGACGACCTTCTCGAAGGGGATCAGCCTGATACGGCGCCAGAACGCGTGCCCGCCGGTGCCGACCTCCGGCCGGTGGTTGCCCAGCAGCCACAGCTTGTGGGTCGGCTCGAAGCTGAAGTAGTCCTGCCGCATGCGGCGGGCCTTGAGGCGGTCGCCACCGGTGAGGAGCTTGACGCGGGCCTCGTCGAACTTGTCGTGCGGCTTGAGCTCACTGCACACGAACAGGCGACGGCCGTGGAGCTCCGTCAACTCGGTCGAGTGCTCGTTGAACTTGCCCCGCTCCATCAGGAAGCCGGGCGGGGCCACGTCCGCGTAGTCGCCGAGGATCTTGATGACCACGTCGAGGAGGGCCGACTTGCCGTTGGCGCCGACGCCGTACAGGAAGGGCAGCACCTGGCCGCCCACGTCCCCGGTGATGGAGTAGCCGAGCAGGAGATGAAGAAAGTTGATCATCTCCTTGCCCTTGTCGTCGTCCCCGAACGTCTGGTTCAGGAAGTCGTGGAACCGAGGCGTCGGCATGGCCTCCGGGGCCAGGTGCGTGGCACGCGAGTGCAGGTCCCTGGTGGGGTCGGGCTTGTGCAGGTCGCCGGTGCGCAGGTCCACGACGCCCGACGGGGTGCACAGGGCGTACTTGTCGCCGTCGAGGGAGTCGGGGTCAAGGGCGAGCTCGGGCGACGCCTTGGCCTGCGTGAGCATGGCCTTCACGCCCGAGGTGGACATCGCGCGCTTGCGGTGCTGCGCCAGCTCCCGGTCGGTGAAGACGCCGCGCGGGTCGTGGTCGGGCAGTTCCTCCGCCATCTCGCCGGCGGCCCAGATCGCCGCCTTCTCCCCGCCGGTGCGCTTCCACCGGTACTCGTCCCACACGTACCAGCCCAGTCCCTCCACGTGCCGGAACCGGTCGTGGTGGAGGTGGGCGAACAGCTTGGCGTTGCCCCGGTCGGTGAGGTTGCGCAGCAGACCCGCGGCGATGAAGTCGCCCGCCCCCGTCGCCGCCTGGGCCGTCCCCTGCTGGGCGGGCAGGCGCCGGGCGGGCGTGACGGTGTCCGTGGTGAACGCGGCGAGCTGTTCCGCCGCTGCCTGGGCGTTGAACCCCGTGCTTTCGGCGCTGCTCATGGGCGTTCCTCGGTGTGGATGGGTCGGTTGCTTCCGGCGTTCAGCCCTGTTTCGACGATGACGCGGTTCCGGCGCGGCTGGTGGGGTCGAGCCTGGTCTGCGGCCTCCAGGAGCAGTCGGCGGCACTCCTCGGCGGCGAGGTGGCCTGCGGCGGCCAACCCGCCCGCGGTGAACGCCGCCCGGTTGAGCTTCTCGCTGAAGGCCGTGCCTGCGGGGCTGGCCCCGCAGGCACTCACCTCGTCGATGAGCGGGGCCAGGATGCGCTGCCCGGCCCGTCCGGGTCCCGGAGCCCCCGGACGCCGAGTACGGGCCGCCACAGGGCCGTGGGAGGGCTTTGCAGGGGCCGTCTCCACCGAGTGCCCGGTGCGGGTGAGTTCGGCGGTCAGCCAGAGCGGCAGGGGCGCGGGCAGCCGTGCCCCGGGCAGGGCCTCGTACACGCCCGCAGCCGTACGGGTCCCGGGCGCCACGATGTATCCGCCGACCGACCGGACGTCGACCTGCCAGGCGAGCGCGACCTTGGGGCTCGAGCCGCTGGAGGACCGGAAGCCCGGACCGTCCTTGGGCGCCCGGTACCAGATGTGCATGCCTCCGGAGGGCGTGCGCACCCGCAGGGTCGAGGCATCCTCGCACGGGTGGGGCCGCGATCGGTACGCGGCCAGCAGCGCCAGGGTGTCGAAACCGTTCTGCAGCCCGGTCAGGTCCACACGGTCGTCGACGGGAATGCCGGGCAGGAGCCGCTGACGGTCCGGCAGCGGGGTCCGGTGGGCGTCGACATCGATGACCACCAGCCGGGCCGGCCCGCAGGAGACCCCGACACCGAACGCGGGCTCGGTCTGCCACCACCGCAGGACCGTGGGGACGTCCGTGGTGGCCGCGTGGAAGCCGTGGCACCAGCGGCCCCGGGCCCGGCAGGGGCATTCCTGCGGCGCGTGCGGGGCGCTGCGGCAGTCGGGGCAGTTCGGGGCGGGCGTCTTGGTCCCCGGGGCCAGCGGGTGCACCGGGTAGCCCCTGCGGGCCATCCAGGCGGCCACGTCCCGTGCCGTCCTGCCACTCTCACCGTGTGGCAGGCTCTCGGAATGGACGGGCACTGGCTCTTCCTTGACGCATTGTTAGTGGCGGCTGCTGCTGTCCCCGGGCCTGTTCTCCGAGGTGTGCGCTGACCTGCACCTCAGGGACCAGAGGGACTGAAGATTCACTATGTCGGAGACTACCCCAGAGATCGTGACCGCTCGGGATGCAATCTCCGCCGTATCCGAAGTTCAGTCCCTTCAGTCCCTCGGTCCCTGACGGTTTCCAACTGCTTTGTCCCGAGACACCCCTTCTCCAAAGCCAGTGCACGCCCGGGCGTGTCGCGCCCCCGCCCCGGACAGGGACTCAGTCCCTCACCCTCCGACGTCCCGACTCCTCGGTCCCTTTCGGTCCCTGCACCCGCCACAGGCTCTCCGGCCCGTCCCGCCCTCCGCCGAACCGCCCCAGGTACTGAATCACCCAGACCCTCGTTCAGTCCCTGCACGTTCAGTCCCTGAACAAAACCGCAGGTCAGAGCCTTAGGCCCCAACCATCAGGGACTGAAGGGACTCAGAATCCCTACTTCCAGCCTTTACGTGCGTGCGTGTATGCGCCCGCGTAAGTATTACTGGGTATGCCTGGGTAGCTCATAACTAGAGATTTGAGTCCCTTTGGTCCCTGTCGGAAGAGACCCGAGCCCCTGACCTGCAGGTTTATGCAGGGACCGAAGGGACAGGGACCGAAGTGCGCCCACCGGGCTTCAGTCCCCCGAGCCGGGGGGAGGGAGCACCGGGGGAGGGGGAGGCCTCAGGCGCCCACCGGGCACCTGGGATACGAGCATGGCCACCGCACGCAGCCACGGCTGCTCGCCGAGCCGGACCGGGGCCTCGATTTCGTCCCGCTGGACGAAGCCCGGGCACGAACCACAAACGGGCTCGTCCACTCCCCGCCGGACCCGGGCCCGAGACAGCGAGAAGACCGAGAAGACTAGAGACAGAAAGCCCTACAGCTCGAACTCGATGTGCTCGAGCTCGGTGTACTCGACCAGCAGCCCCTGAGCCCGCCGCCCGTGGTCCTTGAAGTAGGTCTCCTGCAGCCCCTCGGCGGCGATCTGCCGCAGCCGCTGCTCGGTGGCCCCCGCTTCCTGCGCGTCGAAGAGGCGCCCGGCGAACTCCGGCGGCAGCGCCACGGTCAGGTGGCGCATCCGGGCGTCGTCGGTGGTACCGGGCGCGGCCGTGTAGCCGAACCGGGCACGGGTGTCGATCATGATGCCGGTGGTGGTGGCAGCGGCCTTCTTCGCCCTGGCCCGCACCTGCGGCTGCCACCGCCTGCGCACCTCCCGCTCGATCCGGGCGGCGAGCTCCGGCCGGGGGTGCCTGAGCTGGTCCTTCACGTACCGCTCCACCGTGCGCCGGCTGATCCCGAGCAGCCGGGCTACCTCCCCGGTACGGCCTTTGTACTGCTTGACGAGGAAACGCATCTGGGCGCCCGCGCTCTTGGGGACGGGACGGGTGAACGCCCGCTGCAGTGCTTCCTCAAGCCCTTCGCCGACCGTGGCCATCGGATCCGCCTACTCTCCGCTGTCCTTGGCCGTGATCTGGCCGTCCTTGATGTACCGGGCCAGATTGAGCTCGCTGCCGTACTCCTCTCGTACGCCTTCGGCCCACAGCACGGTCTGGGTCCCCTCGTGCTTGACCATGCCGGGGGAGACACCCAGTTGGAAGCCGCCCTTGAGCGGCTTGCCGTCCTGGTACGGGAGGAAGTCGAGCGGGCTCGGCCCGTCGGAGGCGTACACGGCGCAGTCCGACAGCACGGCGACCGGGAACAGCCCGGTGGCAGCGGCCGTCTTCAGCATCTTGCGGTGCATGTTGACCCGGGTCCGGGAGATGACGGCCGCACGGATGTCCGGGCGCCAGGTCGGGCGCTGCAGCGCCGGCCAGGGCTGCCCGGGGCGCCAGCCGCCGCCCCGGGGCCGTTCGCGGAGCTTGCCGATGCCGCCCTTCACGGTCGCCTTGATCGCGGACAGCACCAGCGCCAGCTCGGGGTCGACCTCGCGGTGCCGGGCCATCGCCTCCAGGAAGGCCTGCGGCTCCATGCCCGTGGTGACGCCGAGGTCGGCCATGGTGGCGACGTAGGCGTCACGCAGCCGCTGGTACCAGGCGTCCAGGTACCGTCCGGTCTCCTTGCGCAGCCAGCCCTCGGCAGGACGCACCTCGTACCCCAGCTCCACCGCGTAGGCGACGGTCGGAGTGGCGTACCAGGCCGGCCCCTCGGGCCGCACACCGGTCGGGGTGAAAGGCGACGGCAGCCGCGGATCGAGCTCCACATGGGACAGGTCGACCAACCAGCACCCGGGCACCTTCACATCAAACCGGGGCCGGTCAACGTGCACGGGCGCCCCGAGCCCGACAACGGCACCGTTCGCCCCCGCAGCGAAGGCCATGTTGACGTCGATCCCCACCACGTAGGGCTTGAGGCACTCCTCGTCGGTCAGCTGCCGCGCCCAGTCGTACGCCTCCTCCACCAGCACCTCGGCGGGGCCCCGCTGGTGGAACCGGGGCAGGTGAGCCAGCAGCGGGTGCCCGTCCGGAGCCTCCGGCGGCGCACAGTCCACCGGCTGACTGCCGAGCGACCCGGGGTTGTACTCACTGTGGCGCCGGCCGTCGGCATCGGGCCGCCCGGCCCGGGTCGGCGGGTGCAGAGCGGTCATCAGCTCCAGGCCGTTGACCGCGGTTGACCCGCGCGGGGTGATGACCCGCGTCGCGTACGTACCCAGCAGCCGCGCCAGCTCGGCCGGCGGCAGCTCGGCGGCCCGCCCCCAGGACCGGCTGTCGAGCGCGTCCCAGCCCAGCACGCACAGCTGGACGCACGACCGCTTGCCACCCTGCGCGGGCCGGTAGATCCGCGCCCACGGCCCGAGCCCGCGCCGGGTCAGCTGCCACTGCGCCTTGGTGAGCTGCTTGACGACCTTGTGGTCCTCCGGCAGCCGACCGGCATGCCGCTCCTCCTCGGACAGCCTGGACGGCAGCCCGTAGCGCTCGGCAGCGGCATCGGTCAGTACGAGCACCGGATCGGCGTCCCGCCCGTTCGCAACGAGCCGGGCCGCCCCCAGCC
The DNA here is from genome assembly GCF_040645035.1 of Streptomyces sp. NPDC046876. NCBI lineage: Bacteria > Bacillati > Actinomycetota > Actinomycetes > Kitasatosporales > Streptomycetaceae > Streptomyces > Streptomyces sp. NPDC046876. The sequence goes on from NZ_JBEYXK010000052.1 coordinate 41,121, forward strand.
CACCCTCACCGAGGGCCCACTCCACCAGGGCGGGAAGCGACTTGGCGGGCACGTCCAACACCAGCCCGCCCACACCGTACGCAACGACCTGCCGGTCGGCATCGGCATCAAGCACAACCAGCGGCCCATGCGGAAACCGCCCCTCACCCCCCACGGAGGCCACCCGCGCCGGCACGGCAACCGCGGCAGAAGCAACAGAAGCAGCAGGAGCAGGAGCAGCAACAACAGGAGCAGAAACAACAGGAGCAGAAACAGGACGAGAAACGGAAAGAGGCTCAGACGACTCAGGGGCGCTCTCCGAAGCTGCCGGGAACCGCTCCGCCAGCCCGTCCAGCAGCCTGGCGTACGCCCCCCGCTTCGGCGCGCGCGGCTCGCTGCGGCCCGACTCCCAGCCGCTGACGGTCTCGCGCCGGGTCTGCAGAGCAGTGGCGATCTGGTCCTGGCTCAGCCCGGCGGCCTCGCGCAGCCGCCTCCGCTCGGCAGGAGGCGGCAGAACCTCCTGGGCAACGTGCTCCAGCAGCGCGTCCACCGCACTGAACAGCTCGTTTTCCGTGGTCACAGCGCATACCTCCACCTGGCAGCCTACACACACGGCCACCAGACCACACATCGAACCACACGCCGAACCGCACGCGAACCTCACACCCGGCCGCGCTCAGACCTCGATGTAAGCCACGACCACCACCGTGCGCAGGGCAGTGACGAAGTAGAGAACCCGCACGGATTCGAGCTCGTCGACGTACTGGTGCAGACGCGGGCCCGAGGTGCCGCCGGGGAGCGGCTCCCCGACGTCGGGATCAACGGAGATGACCACCAGAGCACGGTCCAGGGCGTGGATCTCCGCCTCGCTGGTGATGTCCTCCAGCTGCTTGGCAGCGGCATCGGAGAAGGCGATGCGTGCCCGCCGCTGAGCGGGCATCAGAAACACACCGGCTGCCGCCGGGCGGACGGGACAGGACAGAACCAGCGCATGACCCCACCGTACCGCCGGCACCACGGGAAAACCGGCCGCACGAGGGGGCGCCTCTCGCTCTCCGCCGCCGGCTTCGGCTGACTGCCGTTCGGAGTGCGGGGTCGGCTCGCGGCGGGCAGGGTGGTGCACGGGTGGGGACCGGCTCCGTGTCCCCTGTCGCATCGGAGGTACGACGTCGATGCTCGATAAGGCCGTCGCGGTGCCCGATCCCCCGACCGCCCTGGCGGGCTCCGCCCGGCCCCGCAGCCGTTCGAAAGACCTAATCCCACTGGGCTCCGTGGCCGCCGTGTACGCCGTAGTCCAGCTCCTCCTCGTCGTACCGGGCACCGGGCTGGGGTGGGACGAGACGGTATACGTCAGCCAGGTGTCCCCGGACTTGCCGGCCGCGTTCTTCAGCGCCCCGCGCGCCCGCGGCATCACCTACCTGGTGGCCCCGGTCACCATGCTCACCTCTTCCGTATCGGTGCTACGGGTGTACCTGGCCGTCCTGGCCGCAGCGGCACTGCTGCTCTCGCTGTGGGTATGGCGGGGGCTGCTCCCCACCCGCGTCCTCGCCCTGGCGGGCGGCCTGTACGCAGGGCTGTGGACCACCGTGTTCTACGGCCCCCAGGCCATGCCCAACCTCTGGGTGGCCTTCGGGGCACTCTTCACGGTCGGCTGTTTCCTGAGGGCCGCGCCCGCCGGCGTCGCCGCGGGGGTGGCGTTCACCGCACTCATGCGACCCGGGGACGCGATATGGCTGGTCCTCCCCCTGCTCTGCGCCGCGTGGGCCGTCCCCCCTCGGCGGCGGGTAGCCCTCGCCGCGGCCCTGCTCGTCGGCCTCGTCGCCGGCGGCGCGGAATGGGCCGTCGAAGCCCACCTCCGCTACGGCGGCCTCCTGCCCAGGCTCCGCAGGGCGAGCGAGATCCAAGGCGGCCTGGGCTGGAACCCGGCCTTCACCGACCAGCTGCGCGCCCTCGATGGCCGAACCCTGTGCCGTCCCTGCAATGTGCCGTGGTCCCGGCCCTACACGGGCCTGTGGTGGTTCGCCCTGCCCCCGCTGACCGCGGGCGGGCTCGTCGCCGCATACCGCAGCGGCCGAGGCACTCTGGTCGCCGCCCTACCCACCGCGGTGGCGCTGTTCCTGGCCGTGCCCTACCTCCTGATGGTCGGTTACGCGGCTCCCCGCTTCCTCCTACCGGCATACGCGCTGCTCGCGATCCCGGTGGCGCTGTGCCTGGACCGCCTGTTCGCCGCCTGCCGCACCCGCCGTCCGCTGGCCCTGACCGCCCTGTGCGCCGCCCTGGTGGCCCATCTGGCCCTGCAGTTCACGATCGCCGGTGGCGCAGCGGCCCGCAGCCGCGCCGACCGGGCGGCGTTCACCGCAATCGCCGGCGAACTGCACCGCCTGGGCGTGCGCCCACCGTGCATCGTCAGCGGCACGGAGGCGGTCCGCGCCGCCTCCGCCACCGGATGCGCGGCCCGCCAGGTGTACGGGGGCCACGACGGCAGCATCACCGCCCGCGAGCTCGTCTCCCTGGCACGCACCCGCCCGACGGCAGTCCTGGTATCAGGCCACTCCCCGCCCCGCTGGGCCCCCAACTGGCGCCCCCACCCACTCCCCGCCCTACCGGGCCACCCCGACTACCGCGCGTACCTACCACCCGCGCCGCCCGCACCCTGACGGGGAGTGCGGGACACGGGTGCCTCCTTCGCTGCAGGGCGCGTGGGCGGTGCTGCAGGGTGGGGGGTCTGTGTCAGCTCCGGCTGGCATAGAGCAGCTGCGCCAGGTGTCGGCGCCGATGACGCCGTCGACGGTCAGGTGGTGCTTGCTCTGGAAGGCCCGGACAGCGGTGGTGGTGGCGGCCCCGTACCGCCCGTCGGTCGTGACCTTGGCACTGGCGGCGTTCAGCTGCTCCTGCACTGCCCGAACTGCGGCCGCTATCGCCGGAGTGCAGCGTGGGGACGAGCCGTGCCCAGGTGTCGGGGCCGGTGATGTCATCGGATTGCAGGCGGTGCTGGTTCTGGAAGGCCTTGACTGCGGATGCGGATGCGGATGCGGTGGCCGACCCGTACCTGCCGTCGACCGTGATCTTCGCGCCGGCGGCGGTGTGCAGCAGCTGGAGCGTGCGCACGTCCGTGCCTTCGCTGCCCTGTCGCGGCAGGGGCCAGGACCGCCCGGCGGGCGCTGGAGTGCCGGGGTCTCCTTGTCCGCCTGGGGCGGCCAGGGCGCGCAGCTGGGCTTCGGTGCCGCGGAAGGCATTGACGTCCCCGGCATGGGGAACGCCCGAGACGCTGCCCGTCTCGCTGTACTGCCAGATGGTCCACTGTCCCGCTCCCGGAATGGGGGCCGGCTCGCGGGTGCCGCTGCCGTAGCGCGGCTGCCACAGTACGTGCGAGGCCAGGGCCGAGGCGTCGCCGGGCAGGCAGTCCTTTCATGAACGAGGCGGAGGTGTAGAAGATCGGCTTGACGTGCAGCTCGCCCGCACCGTGGCCGCTGTAGCCGGTCGCGCGGACGGTCTTGACGAAGTGCTCGGCCTGGGAGGCGCCCGGGGTGCGGCCGTAGAAGTGGTAGGGCGCGCGCAGGATGCCGGCCTTGGAGGCGCCGGCCATGTCCCGGGCGAACCACCTGTCTGTCCAGTCGTTGCCTTCAGGAAGGCGAACTTCCGGCCCGAGCGCACGACCTGCGGCCAGTCGATGGCCTTCCCGCCTCCGTTGTGGCGCTGTCGTCGTGGCTGTAGTGGCTGGTGTCCAGGCCCCTGACGGCGTACGCGCACGGGGAGGCCGCCTCGGCGGGGGTCACCAGGCCGCCCACCCCCATCGTGGCGAGCACCGTTGCCGCGGCCGCTGCAGCGCTCCAGGTAACGGTCCGTTTCGTCATGTGCATGAGGAAACTCCTTGTCCGGAAGGGACGGGCGTTCGGGGCCTGCCGTGCCAGGGCACGGCAGGCGGGCGGGGCGATGCGGTGGAGTGTGTCGGCGGCCCGGGCGCCCAGACCGGCCGCAGGCGGTTTTAGTGGCGGGGCCAGGCGCAGTGCACGGGGGTGGCCTGGCCGGGTCGCCGGGGCCGAGAATCTCGGTGGCGCCCAGGGCCCTGCAGGCCTGCTTGAACCGGGCGACCGACTTTGTTGCTGCCGCTGACCTTCGTCCCGTCGATGACGCTGGTATCGAAGGCGGTGCCGGCGTAGTGGCGGGAGGTGCTGCTCTGGTCTCCGCCGGCGATCTCGGTGATGTTGAACCGGAAGCCATGGCTGGTGGCGAGCTGGAGAACCTCGTTCAGCATTCGCTCGTCCAGCTGGGTCCGGCGGGCGCCGACGTCGTTGTAGCGGCTGGTCACGGCGGCCTTGCCGGCTGCGGTGTCCTGCATGGTGCGCAGCGGGGTGGAGGCGGGGTCCTTTACGTTGGAGGAACGGGAGTTGCCCAGGCTGACGCCCTTGGCATTCAGGATCTGCCGGGCCAGTGAGGCGCGGGTCTGCGCTCCTTGACCGCCCGGCGCGCCGTGCGGGGCGTGCCGGGTCGCGGGGCCGACGACCCAGTCGGCCTGCTAGCCGTGGGCACGATGGAAGGCTTTGTGGGCTGCGGTGGTCTCGGGACCGAAAATGCCGTCGACCTTGAGGTGGTGGCCGTGGGAATTGAGCTGACGCTGGAGGTCGGTGACGGTGCTTCCGCGCATGCCTGGACGCAGGTCGGGCTGCGAGTCGGAGACGTTGGCAGAGGCCGGGGAGGCGTGGACCCGGCTGCACGGTGGCGGCGCTGGCGGAGCCACACCGGCGATGACTCCGGCGGCCACGAGGGCCGCGGCAGCGGCCCGCCAGGTGCGCCCCTTGAGGGCGGTGGGCGTCGTGTTGCGAGTCGTACGCATGACTACTCTTGGGAGGGTCGTTCCCGTTGCCCCGGGCAAGCCGCAGCCGGCCCACGATGGGAGAGAGAAGGTGGTCGGGGCGAGCCCGCCCCGGCGGGGCCCTGCGCCGGGAACCATGCGGGAATCGGCCGCAGGGCTGGGCGCCGCAAGGCCATCACAGTGAGCGTGGCGAGGGAGGCCGCTGCGGTGGCAGCTCCACGGAAGCGAGAGCCAGTTGCGGTGTTCAGGATCTTTCATCCCTTTCGTGTCGTGATCCGAGACAGCCTCGCACCGGCTGGCCTACTCCCACAGATCCTGCGCTCCACACGACTGCTCACCCTTGCCGACGAACTCGACGTCAAGCAGCTCACCGTGACGCTGGGCATGTCCTACGGCGGAACTGCCCGCTACCGATAAAGGCCTGAGCAGTTGTCGGTTGTGGCGGAGCGGAGGCTGCAGAGGCGGCCACCAACCTCGTGCGCGGACCCGTTGTCACACGGGGGATGCACAATCGGCGCATGTCTGAGATCTTCGTCGACCTGGGAACTGTCGATGCGCCGTCGGGTGCGCTGGTGCTTGGTATGGCCGGTTGCATCGATCAGTGGCGGGAACTGGGTCTGCCCCTGTCCGAGCGCGCCAGGGCGGCCACGGCGAAGGGCGGGGGCCATCTTCGTGAAGGGTTGTGCGAGGCGGTCGCGGTTCCAGCAGCCGCTGACCGGGTTTTGATGGTGCGGGCGAGTACCTCGCCGTCTCCGTTCGACCGTGAGCCGACGATCGCGACTCTGGAGATCGGTCTCGGGCTTCCGTGGCCCGAGACCGCGGACCGGGCGGTACCGGTCTGGCTCGGGGACCTGCCCGTTGATCGGTGCGGCATGGTTCTCGGCGACGCCGTGGGCCTGGACGTGTGGCGGGGATGGGACGACGATCCGGCCGACGGGCTCGCCGATGTCTTCTACTGGGGCCTGTACGCGGAGGACGCACATACGCAGTTCGGCGGTGAGCGGATCGCCCAGCACGGCGTCGACGGGCCACACGGGTGGCTGGACCTCCCGATGGCGGAGGCGGTTGCCCGTACGGCCGAACTCGAGGCCTGGCGCGACCGCCTCCATGGCAAGGGCCTCATGGTTTCGATCGACGAGCACACCGATGTGCATCGCTTCCAGCGGGCTGGGTGGCAGCATCCGCTCCGTGTGGGTGCGATCGACGTCGGTGGTTGCCAGGTGCTGGGCATTGAATGGGACCAGGGCGACCACTCGATCAGGCACCGTGGTGAGCGGGCCGCCGGCCAGGTGTATCCGGTCACGCTCGAAGCCGATAAGGCGGGAGAGATGGTGCTGCGATGGGCCATCCCGCCCTACGACTTCGATGACGAAGCCGAGTGACGAGCCCGGCCCTGGTACCCCCAGTGGGAATCACCCGCACGACAAGGTTCACTGGCAGACGACAGCATGACTGTCGTCGGGGAGGACCCGGAGCGGACCATGCCATCACTTCCCGTATCAAGCCAAGCTACATTTTGAAGCATCACCTGGGATGCGAGCTGGCATGATCGGGCCATGCCTATTGCTGTTGAGTTCTTCGTGGCCCCGCATGACGGGGTGGCTTCCGAGATGGGACCACGGCATCGCCATCATGGTCTTCCGGCTTTCGCGTGCACGGACTTCTACCCCGACGATGCGGTGGGGGACTGGGAGGTCCTGCTGGTAGGGGGTGCGGCCACAGAGCCGCGTGTTGTTGTGCCGATGAAGAATGACGGCTTCACGGTGTTCGAGCTCCCCGAGAGACTGTGTTCCACCCTGACGCAGGCGAGCAGGAGCCGGCTCGTTGCGGCCGCTGGTGTCTGGGTCGGACTTGCCACCATGAAAGACGAGGGGGTCCCGGTGGAGGCGGCGGTCGAGGCCCTGACTGAAGTGGCAGATCTGGCCCGCACGGCGGCAGGCCTCCGTCACCCCTTGTACTGCTGGTACTTCTGAGGAAGGCTGGTCGGCCAGTGGCCACCCCCCTTGCTGCCGACAGCCCGCAGAGCGGGCTACGGCCCCTGGAGGCGAAGCCGAAAGGGCCTGAGGGGAGCGAAAACGAATACCCACGGGCCGAGCCGCAGGCAGTGTTCCTCTCTTCCCGGCCAGCCCCGAAAGCTCCGAGGCCAGGAGGCCCGCCCCGGGCACGACTTCCCCGCCTGCTGCTGGCGCCCGCGATAGCGGGCTGGTCCTGGAGGCGGAGCCGGAAGGACCTGGGTGGGGGAGCGGAGCGGGCCCGCCCAACGGGCCGAAGGCCCGGACCCCGTGAAACGGGGTCACTCAAGCCTGCGAAGCAGGCTGTTCGGGGTGGAGCGAAGCGGAACACAGCCCGGAGCGCAGCGTAGGGCACCGGCACGAAGGGCCGGCCCTGAGGGCGCGAAGCGCCCTCCCGCTGAGCGAAGCGAAGCGGCTCGTTGGCACAGCGCGCAGCGCTGTGGGGACGACCCCGATGTCCACGGACGGGTGGAAGCGCAGGCCCCCCTTGTACGGGCCG
>NZ_JBEYXK010000053.1:0-47846 GCF_040645035.1 Streptomyces sp. NPDC046876
CCGGGCACCGGGCTCCGCCCGGACCCGCGCCTCAAACGCCGGCGAGGCTGGATTTTGCCGACCCTCGGCTTCGAGGGCCGGCGGCCGGGTTGGCTGGGGCTCCGCCCCAGACCGCGCGCCTCAAACGCCGGCGGGGCTGGAATACCCAGACCCCGGCTTCGAAGGCCAGCGGGCTGGATGGGCGACCCTCGGCTTCGAGGGTGGCGGCTGGGTTGCTGAGGCACTGACCCAGACCCCGCGCCTCAAACGCCGGCGGGGCTGGAATGCCCAGAGCCTGGCTTCGAAGGCCAGCGGGACCGGGTTGCGCCGACTCCCGGCTTCGAAGGTGGACGTCGGCGGGGTCGGCGGACTCAGCCCGCGCGGCGTTTGAGCGCACCGGGCGCGGAGCGTCCGGAACCCGGGCAACAGGAGTGTCGGTACGCGGCGGCGTCGGGCTCTGTCAGGCGGTCCGGCGGCGTCGGCGGCGGAGGTGGGGGAGGAGGGTTGCCGCGGCCAGGGTCAGGAGGGCCAGGGCCGGGCCTGCCAGGCCCGGGACGAGGCCCTTGGGGGTGAAGGTGCAGGCGAGGTGCCGGGCGCCGGGGGCCAGCGGGAGAGACAGCAGACCGTGGAAGGAGGCCGGGGCGGTCGGCCTGCCGTCGACGGTGCACTGCCAGCCCGGGATGTCGGTCGTGGCGAGGACGGCGGTGCCCGCGGCCGAGTCCGGCAGCGTCGCCTCGATGCCGTGGCCGCCGGGCCGGACCTCGGTGGCGCCGGTCTCGGTGAGGGCACGGATCCGCGCGTCGAGCGCGGCACGGTCCAGGCACCCGATGGGGTGCTCGCCGGCCGTGGCGTCCTGGGTCCGGGTCTTCACGGTGACGGCGACCGTGCCGTCCGCCGGGACCGGGCCCAGCTTCAGCACGCCGGTCATCCGGTCCTCCAGGGGCCGCTCCGTGCCGCCGGAGGCGAGGGTTCCGTACAGGGCGGGGGAGAACCAGTACGCCTCCGAGCCGGGCGTGCACTGCGCGGTGTACGTCTGCTCCGTGGCCGTGCCGCCGCGGACCGTCTGCGGGACCCGGTACACGGCGGCGCCGAGGACGTTCTCCTGGCGGGCGTAGACGCTGTCCGCCGGGTTCGGGGAGGTGAAGGCGGAGCTGCGGACCGTCACCAGCGGGGGAGCGGGGAAGCGGGTGGCGGTCCAGGTGTCCTTCGCCGGGCCCGGGTGGACCCGGGCACCGATCGAGAAGACCGCGTCGAGCACCGGGTTGTCGGCGCCGAAGAAGGTCCGGCCGTCGTTCTTGAAGCCGTATCCGAGGGGCTCCAGGGCCTGGTAGGTGGCCTCCGGGAGGTAGCTGCTGTAGTACTGCGGCCCCTGCGCGCCGAGGGCGAGGGCGTCGTTGTACGCGGTCTGCGGCGCGCCCGAGTCGGTCCGGTAGGCCGGCCAGCCGTCGACCCCCCGGACGGCCTCCCCGTGCGCGGTGATCGAGCGGTTGGAGGTGGGGACCGGCTTGGCCCACCGCTCGCGCGCGCGCCGGGCGTCGGCGTTCACCGCGGCCACGGTGGACTCGGCGAAGACCACCCCGACCATCAGGGCGGCTGCGAGGGGGATCAGGTACCGCCGCTTCTCGCCCAGCGAGAGCAGCACCAGGGCCAGCAGCGAGACGGCTCCGCCGCCCAGCACCGCGGGCCAGGTCCAGCCGCCGAAGTCGTTGGTGTGCCGCAGCACGAAGGTGGCGGCGACCAGCAGGCCGGCCATCAGTGCGAGGTGCAGGGGGCGCGGCCGGTTCGCCAGGGACAGCCAGGCGAGGACGACCACCATCCCGCTGAAGACGAAGGCCTCGCGGTACGGATTGCCGTTGGGCACCGCCAGCCCGTGCCACAGGTACTGGGTGGGCGGGAACTGGAACGAGGCGGCCACCAGCACGGTCGCCGCGGCCCACACCAGGCGGGTCCGGCGGGCGATGCCCGTGTTCAGCAGGAAGGAGCCGGCCAGGATGAGGCCCAGCGAGGCCACGTACAGGCGCGGCCGGCCGCCCCACAGGTGGGTGGCCGGGAGCATCCCCGCGAAGAAGATCTCGGTGCGCACCGGCTCGAAGGCGCCGGCCTGCGTCGGCTGGGCGGCCCCGCTGGACAGGAACGAGGGCAGCAGCAGCGGCAGGGTGAGGAGGATGCCGGTTCCGGTGCCCGTGGCGGCCCGCCACAGGGCGCCGAGGCGCTGCCGGCCGGTGAGACCCACCGTGCCCAGGCGGACGGCGAGCAGCACGCAGGCGGCCATCGTGGCCATCATCGCGGTGTAGAAGTTGCCGAACCAGGCGAGCGCGACGAACAGGGCGACGCCCGGCCAGCGGCGTTCCTCCAGGCACCACTCGACGGCGATGCCGAGCAGCGGGAAGGCGACCAGCCCCCACAGCCACATGGGGATGTACGAGGCGTCGCTCAGCGCCCAGCCGCACAGCCCGTAGCAGGCGCCGAGGACCCCGCGCTGCCACCAGGGCCCGGGGTGCAGCTTGCCGAGGTAGACGGCCATCACGGCGGCGGCGGTGCCCATGGTGACCGGGGTGACGGCGAAGACGGCGAGGTCGACGTGGGCCCGCGGGACGAGGACGGCCAGCCAGGAGAACGGATTGCCGAGGTAGGTGTAGTAGTCCGAGAGGAACTGCTGGCCGAAGCCGGAGCGCCAGCTGAAGAGCACGTCGCCGGCGGCCTGTCCGTGGACCAGGTCCCACAGCGCCCGGTGGAAGGGCACGTACTGGTTGGCCTGGTCGTTGATGGCCCGGCCCGTGTTGCCGAAGGGGAAGGTGCCGCGGGCCGCCCAGGAGGCGCAGAAGGCGCCGGCGGTGAGGAGGAAGGCCAGCAGCGGGGCGTACAGGCGGGCGAGGCGGGGGCGCCGGGGGTCCCGGCGGTCCGGCGACGGGCGGACCGGGCGGTCCGCGGCCGTCGTCTCCGAGGTGACCGTCCGCAATGTCCCGCTCCCTGGTGCTCGTGTCGTGCGGCGGGCGCGTACTCGTGCCGCCCCGCGCCGCTCGTGCCGATCGGCCCCTTGGGGCCGGATCGCTGACGCAGTTTAGTTGTCACGGGGCCCTCCGTTTCCGGGAGCGGCCGCCGGCAGGCCCATACCACATCCGGGCGCCGGGGGCCTCCGGGAGGCCTCGACCCAAGCGGCACATGACCGGCGGGGATGTCGCAGCCGCGGCCGGAGGGCCTTTGTTTTGACCGGAGTGGATGCGGTGGGTACGCTCAGACCTTGTGCCTGGGGTGTGCCTGGGCTCCCGTGCGTGTCCATCAACCGCACGCGAGCCGCACCGGCCACCGAGATCCACGCGAGCATTTCCGCGCCTGCGCGGAGGCCTGCCGGATCCGACACACCCGACCGCGTGGGTCGGGGAAATGTTCCAGGTTAGCTTCACTACACGGCACACAGAAACCGGAGAAGTAGTGCCTACGATCCAGCAGCTGGTCCGTAAGGGCCGGCAGGACAAGGTCGAGAAGACGAAGACGCCCGCGCTCGAGGCTTCGCCCCAGCGCCGTGGCGTCTGCACGCGTGTGTTCACGACCACCCCGAAGAAGCCGAACTCGGCGCTCCGCAAGGTCGCGCGTGTGCGTCTGACCTCCGGCATCGAGGTCACCGCTTACATTCCGGGTGAGGGACACAACCTGCAGGAGCACTCGATCGTGCTCGTGCGTGGTGGCCGTGTGAAGGACCTGCCGGGTGTTCGTTACAAGATCATCCGCGGTGCGCTTGACACCCAGGCTGTCAAGAACCGCAAGCAGGCCCGCAGCCGCTACGGCGCCAAGAAGGAGAAGTAAGAATGCCTCGTAAGGGCCCCGCCCCGAAGCGCCCGGTCATCATCGACCCGGTCTACCAGTCTCCTCTTGTCACCTCGCTGATCAACAAGATCCTGCTGAACGGCAAGCGCTCCACCGCCGAGCGCATCGTCTACGGCGCCATGGAAGGCCTCCGCGAGAAGACGGGCAACGACCCGGTCATCACGCTGAAGCGCGCGCTCGAGAACGTCAAGCCGTCCCTCGAGGTCAAGTCCCGCCGCGTCGGTGGCGCGACCTACCAGGTTCCCGTCGAGGTCAAGCCGGGTCGCCAGTCGACCCTGGCCCTCCGCTGGCTCGTGGGTTACTCCCGCGCCCGCCGCGAGAAGACCATGACCGAGCGCCTGATGAACGAGCTCCTCGACGCCTCGAACGGCCTCGGTGCGGCCGTCAAGAAGCGTGAGGACACGCACAAGATGGCCGAGTCCAACAAGGCCTTCGCGCACTACCGCTGGTAGTCGCAACCCACATCGAGACCGAGAGAAGACTGAAGCCTTATGGCTACCACTTCGCTTGACCTGGCCAAGGTGCGCAACATCGGCATCATGGCCCACATCGACGCGGGCAAGACGACCACCACCGAGCGCATCCTGTTCTACACCGGTGTGTCTTACAAGATCGGTGAGGTCCACGACGGCGCTGCCACGATGGACTGGATGGAGCAGGAGCAGGAGCGCGGCATCACGATCACGTCCGCCGCGACGACCTGCCACTGGCCGCTCGAGGACGTCGACCACACCATCAACATCATCGACACCCCGGGTCACGTTGACTTCACGGTCGAGGTGGAGCGTTCGCTCCGCGTCCTCGACGGTGCCGTCACCGTGTTCGACGGTGTCGCCGGTGTGGAGCCGCAGTCCGAGACCGTTTGGCGTCAGGCGGACCGCTACGGCGTTCCGCGCATCTGCTTCGTCAACAAGCTCGACCGTACCGGCGCCGAGTTCATGCGCTGCGTCGACATGATCAAGGACCGCCTCGGTGCGGTTCCGATCGTCATGCAGCTGCCGATCGGTGCCGAGGCGGACTTCAAGGGCGTCGTCGACCTCGTCCGCATGAAGGCCCTCGTGTGGTCCGCCGAGGCCACCAAGGGTGAGATGTACGACGTCGTCGACATCCCCGACACGCACACCGAGATCGCCGAAGAGTGGCGCGGCAAGCTGGTCGAGGCCGTCGCCGAGAACGACGACGAGATCATGGAGCTCTTCCTCAACGGCGAGGAGCCGTCCGAGGAGCAGCTGCACGCCGCCGTGCGCCGCATCATCCTGGGCTCCGGCAAGGGCAAGGGCGAGCCCACGATCACCGCGGTGTTCTGCGGTACGGCGTTCAAGAACAAGGGCGTCCAGCCCCTGCTCGACGCCGTCGTGCGCTACCTGCCGTCGCCGCTGGACATCGAGGCCATCGAGGGCCACGACGTCCGTGACGCCGAGGTCGTCGTGCGCCGCAAGCCGTCGGACGAGGAGCCCCTCGCCGCGCTCGCGTTCAAGATCATGAGCGACCCGCACCTCGGCAAGCTCACCTTCGTCCGGGTTTACTCGGGCCGCCTGGAGGCCGGCACTGCGGTGCAGAACTCCGTCAAGGGCAAGAAGGAGCGCATCGGCAAGATCTACCGCATGCACGCGAACAAGCGTGAGGAGATCGACTCGGTGGGCGCCGGCGACATCGTCGCCGTCATGGGCCTGAAGCAGACCACCACCGGTGAGACGCTGTGCGACGAGAAGCAGCCGGTCATCCTGGAGTCCATGGACTTCCCGGCGCCGGTCATCCAGGTCGCGATCGAGCCCAAGTCCAAGGGTGACCAGGAGAAGCTGGGTGTCGCCATCCAGCGTCTCGCGGAGGAGGACCCCTCCTTCCACGTTCACTCGGACGAGGAGACGGGCCAGACCATCCTCGGCGGTATGGGCGAGCTGCACCTCGAGGTGCTGGTCGACCGTATGAAGCGCGAGTTCAAGGTCGAGGCCAACGTCGGCAAGCCGCAGGTCGCGTACCGCGAGACCATCCGCAAGTCGGTCGAGCGCCACGACTACACGCACAAGAAGCAGACCGGTGGTACCGGTCAGTTCGCCAAGGTGCAGATCGCGATCGAGCCGATCACCGAGACCGACGGTCCGGCGTACGAGTTCGTGAACAAGGTCACCGGTGGCCGCGTGCCGAAGGAGTACATCCCTTCGGTCGACGCCGGTGCGCAGGAGGCCATGCAGTTCGGCATCCTGGCCGGCTACGAGATGACGGGCGTCCGCGTCACGCTTCTCGACGGTGCCTTCCACGAGGTCGACTCCTCCGAGCTCGCGTTCAAGATCGCCGGTTCGCAGGCCTTCAAGGAGGCCGCGCGCAAGGCGTCCCCCGTCCTGCTCGAGCCGATGATGGCCGTCGAGGTCACCACGCCCGAGGACTACATGGGTGACGTCATCGGCGACATCAACTCCCGCCGTGGCCAGATCCAGGCCATGGAGGAGCGTCACGGCGCCCGCGTCGTGAAGGGCCTCGTGCCGCTTTCGGAGATGTTCGGCTACGTCGGAGACCTCCGCAGCAAGACCTCGGGTCGCGCCAGCTACTCGATGCAGTTCGACTCCTACGCCGAGGTTCCGCGGAACGTCGCCGAGGAGATCATCGCGAAGGCCAAGGGCGAGTAACTCTCCCGAGTACACGCTTTAGGCTTGTCACCGGAACCTCTGGGGCAACAGGCACAATGCAAAAAACCTGTTGCCCCGGGGGCCGGCTTTCCAGCAAAGATCACCTGGCGCCGATGAGTAAGGCGTACAGAACCACTCTCCAGGAGGACCCCCGTGGCGAAGGCGAAGTTCGAGCGGACTAAGCCGCACGTCAACATCGGCACCATCGGTCACATTGACCACGGTAAGACGACCCTCACGGCCGCCATTACCAAGGTGCTGCACGACGCGTACCCGGACCTGAACGAGGCCTCGGCCTTCGACCAGATCGACAAGGCTCCCGAGGAGCGCCAGCGCGGTATCACCATCTCGATCGCGCACGTCGAGTACCAGACGGAGGAGCGTCACTACGCTCACGTCGACTGCCCGGGTCACGCTGACTACATCAAGAACATGATCACGGGTGCCGCGCAGATGGACGGCGCCATCCTCGTGGTCGCCGCCACCGACGGCCCGATGCCGCAGACCAAGGAGCACGTGCTCCTGGCCCGCCAGGTCGGCGTTCCGTACATCGTCGTCGCCCTGAACAAGGCCGACATGGTGGACGACGAGGAGATCCTGGAGCTCGTCGAGCTCGAGGTCCGTGAGCTGCTCTCCGAGTACGAGTTCCCGGGCGACGACCTGCCGGTCGTCCGCGTCTCCGCGCTGAAGGCCCTCGAGGGCGACAAGGAGTGGGGCGACAAGCTCCTCGGCCTGATGAAGGCCGTCGACGAGTCGATCCCGACCCCGCCGCGTGACACCGAGAAGCCGTTCCTGATGCCCGTCGAGGACGTCTTCACGATCACCGGTCGTGGCACCGTCGTCACCGGTCGTATCGAGCGTGGTGTCCTGAAGGTCAACGAGACCGTTGACATCATCGGCATCAAGAACGAGAAGACCACCACCACGGTCACCGGCATCGAGATGTTCCGCAAGCTGCTCGACGAGGGCCAGGCCGGTGAGAACGTCGGTCTGCTGCTCCGCGGCATCAAGCGCGAGGACGTCGAGCGCGGCCAGGTCATCATCAAGCCGGGTTCGGTCACCCCGCACACCGAGTTCGAGGCCCAGGCCTACATCCTGTCCAAGGACGAGGGTGGCCGCCACACGCCGTTCTTCAACAACTACCGTCCGCAGTTCTACTTCCGTACCACGGACGTGACGGGCGTTGTGACCCTGCCGCAGGGCACCGAGATGGTCATGCCGGGCGACAACACCGAGATGTCCGTCCAGCTGATCCAGCCGGTCGCCATGGAGGAGGGCCTGAAGTTCGCCATCCGTGAGGGTGGTCGCACCGTGGGCGCCGGCCAGGTCACCAAGATCACGAAGTAATTCGTGTTCTGACCTGGTAGCCCGTTGACCGGGCACCGAGTTGCACTGGAGGGCCCCGGCCCATCGCTTCGGCGGTGGGGCGGGGCCCTTCGGCGTTCCCCGGTGTTCCCACGGCATGTGGCCCGGCCGCGCGCCGGGGAACGCCGAAGGGCCGCACCCCGGGCGGGGTGCGGCCCTTGCGCCGTGCAGAGGCGGTGCGTCAGTTGACGCGCAGCGACTCGGTGAACTCCACGCAGGCGGCGTAGTCCGGCAGCAGGCCCGTCTCGATGGCCTCGGCCAGCGACGGGGCGGCCTCGTCGCGCGCCGACAGCTGCGGGACGTCGGCCGGCCAGTCGATGCCCAGATCGGGGTCGAGCGGGTGAACCGCGTGCTCGCCGGTCGGGTTGTACGTCTCCGAGCACAGGTACGAAAGCGTGGCGTCGTCCGTGAGCGCGCAGAAGCCGTGGCCCATGCCCTCGGGGATGTAGACCGCGCGGCGGTCCACGTCGTCGAGGCGGACGCCCTCCCAGCGGCCGAAGGTCGGGGAGCCGACCCGCAGGTCCACGATGACGTCGAGGACGGCGCCGCGGACGCAGGTCACGTACTTGGCCTGGCCGGGCGGCACGTCGGCGAAGTGGATGCCGCGGACCACGCCGCGCGAGGAGACCGAGAGGTTGGCCTGGGCCAGCTTCAGCGGGTGCCCGACGAGCTCGGACAGCCTGTCGAAGCGGTACCACTCGGTGAACAGGCCGCGCGGGTCGCCGTGCAGCTGCGGGGTGACCTCGTAGACGCCCTCGAGGGAGAGTTCGCGGAACTTCACCGGCCGCCCTCCTCGTCGAGCAGGTTCACCAGGTACTGCCCGTAGCCGCTCTTCAGCAGCGGTTCGGCCAGCTCGCGCAGCTGCGCGTCGTCGATCAGGCCCGCCCGCCAGGCGGCCTCCTCGATGCAGCCGATCTTGAAGCCCTGGCGCTCCTCGATGACGCGGACGAACTCCGAGGCCTGGACCATCGAGACGAAGGTGCCGGTGTCCAGCCAGGCGGTGCCGCGGTCGAGGATGGTCACGTTCAGCTCGCCGGCCTGCAGGTAGGCGTCGTTGACGGCGGTGATCTCCAGTTCGCCGCGGGCGCTGGGCTCGAGCCCCCGGGCTATCTCCACGACGCGGTTGTCGTAGAAGTACAGGCCGGGCACCGCGTAGCGGGACTTGGGCTTCTCGGGCTTCTCCTCGATGGAGATGGCCTGGCCGTTCTCGTCGAACTCGACGACGCCGTACGCCGTCGGGTCCGCGACCGGGTACGCGAAGACGCGCCCGCCCTTGGCTCCGGTGTGCTCGGCGAGGCGCGTGCCGAGGCCGCTGCCGTGGAAGATGTTGTCGCCGAGGATCAGCGCGACGGACTCGTCGCCGATGAAGTCGGCGCCGAGCACGAAGGCCTGGGCGATGCCCTCGGGACGCTCCTGGACGGCGTACTCCAGCCGCAGCCCGAACTGCGAGCCGTCGCCGAGCAGCCGCTCGAACTGCGCACGGTCCTCCGGGGTGGTGATGACGAGGACCTCGCTGATCCCGGCCATGACCAGGGTGGACAGCGGGTAGTAGATCATCGGCTTGTCGAAGACGGGGAGCAGCTGCTTAGAGACTGCCCGGGTCAGCGGCCAGAGTCGGGATCCGGTGCCGCCGGCCAAGAGAATTCCACGCATGGGCACAACCCTATGCGAGAGGAAGCGGAGGGAAGCGGTCCGGGCCGGTGGGGTGGTAGTACAAGCGACTAGACTCTCCGTACTATGCGCATCCTCGTGACCGGCGGCGCCGGCTTCATCGGTTCAGAATTCGTCCGCCAGCAGCTCGGTGCGGATGCATCGGCCCAGATCACGGTCTTCGACAAGCTGACCTACTCCGGTGTGGAGGCCAATCTCGACCCGGTCGCCGAACACGCGGGTTACAAGTTCGTCAAGGGCGACATCTGCGACCCGGTCGCGGTCGACGAGGTGATGCCGGGCCACGACGTGGTGGTGCACTTCGCCGCCGAGTCCCACGTGGACCGCTCGATCGCGGGCGCCGGCCCGTTCGTGATGACCAACGTCGTCGGTACGCAGGTCCTGCTGGACGCCGCCCGCAAGCACGGCGTCGGCCGCTTCGTCCACATCTCCACCGACGAGGTGTACGGCTCCATCAACGAGGGCTCCTGGACCGAGGAGTGGCCGCTGGTGCCGAACTCCCCGTACTCCGCCTCGAAGGCCTCCTCCGACCTGCTGGCGCTGGCGTACGCGCGCACCCACGGCATGGACGTCGTGGTGACCCGCTGCTCCAACAACTACGGGCACTACCAGTTCCCGGAGAAGGTCATCCCGCTGTTCGTCACCAACCTGATGGACGGCAGGAAGGTCCCGCTGTACGGCAACGGCGGCAACGTCCGCGACTGGCTGCACGTCTCCGACCACTGCCGCGGCATCGACCTGGCCATGCGCAAGGGCCGCGCCGGCGAGGTCTACAACATCGGCGGCGGCACCGAGCTCACCAACAAGGAGCTCACCGGCGTGCTGCTGGAGGCCGCGGGCCTGGACTGGGACATGGTCGAGCACGTCGAGGACCGCAAGGGCCACGACCTGCGCTACTCCATCGACATCAGCAAGATCAACGACGAGCTGGGCTACACCCCGCAGGTGCGCTTCGAGGACGGCATCGCGCAGACCATCGCCTGGTACCGCGAGAACCGCACCTGGTGGGAGCCGCTGAAGGACAAGGCAGCGCTGCAGAAGTGACCGCACACGCCGTGAACCCCGCCCCTCCCGCAGGGCGCTGGCTCGTCACCGGTGCCGCGGGCATGCTCGGCCAGGACGTCCTGGCCGCCCTGAAGGACGCCGGGATCGAGGCCGCGGGCCTCGGCCGGGCGGACCTCGACATCACCGACCCGGCAGCCGTACGGGCCGCCGTCGAGGGCGCCGCGGTCGTCGTCAACTGCGCCGCCTGGACCGACGTGGACGGCGCCGAGAGCGCCGAGGAGTCCGCCACCGCCGTCAACGGCACCGGCGTACGCGTCCTCGCCGCGGCCTGCGCCGCCGCCGGGGCGCGCCTGCTGCACGTCTCCACCGACTACGTGCTGCCCGGCGACGCCGCCGAGCCGTACCGCGAGGACGCCGCCACCGGCCCCGTCAACGCGTACGGGCGCAGCAAGCTGGCCGGCGAGCAGGCCGTGGCCGAACTCCTGCCGCAGGACGGGTACGTCGTGCGCACCGCCTGGCTGTACGGCGAGCACGGGCCCAACTTCGTGGCGACCATGCTGAAGCTGGCCGCCCAGCGCGAGACCCTCGACGTGGTCGACGACCAGCACGGCCAGCCCACCTGGTCGTTCGCGCTGGCCCGCCGCCTCGTCGAACTGGGCCTGGCCGCGCTGGCGGGCCGGGCCCCGGGCGGGGTCTACCACGGCACCGCGAGCGGCCGGACCACCTGGTTCGGGCTGGCCCGCGAGAGCTACCGCCTGGGCGGGCTCGACCCGGAGCGGATCCGGCCGACGACCTCCGCCGCGTATCCCCGGCCGGCCGTGCGCCCCGCGTTCAGCGTGCTCGCGCACGACCGGTGGGCCGAAGCGGGCCTGGCCCCGCTGGCCGACTGGCGCGAGCAGCTGGCCGAGGCGATGGCCGCGCCGGTCTTCACGCAGCTGGCCGGTGCGGCACGGAACGGCGCCACGGGATGAAGTCCCTGCTGGACAAGGCCACCGCGGCGCTGCCGCCGGGCACCGTCGCGGTGGCCGGCGGCACCGTCGTGCTGGGCGCGGCCTCCTACGTGCACCTGGGCGTGGCCGGCCACAGCCTGTCCACCGACGCCATGGCCAACGTCTCCGTCCTGTGGACGATCGTCATGTCGGTCGGCATCGGCGTGTTCTTCCCCATCGAGCAGGAGCTCACCCGGATCGTCGCCGCCCGCGCGGTCCTCGGCCAGGGCGCCGCCCCCGTGCTGCGCCGTGCCGCCCTGCTGACCTCCGCGATGCTCGGCGCGACCCTGCTCGTCCTCGGCCTCGGCGCGCGGTTCCTCGCCGACCTGCTCTTCCACGGCGACCGCGGCCTGGTCGCCGCGCTCGGCGGCGCCTTCACCGGCATGGCCGTCTGCTACCTGACCCGCGGGGTCCTGGCCGGCCTCGGCCGCTTCGGCGCGTACGGGCTCCAACTCGCCCTGGACGGCGGGCTGCGCATCCTCCTCGCCTTCGGCTGCGCCGCGCTCGGGCTCCGCTCGGCGCTCGCGTTCAGCCTGGTGCTGGCCCTGGCCCCGGTCGCCGCCATGCTCGCCACGCTGCCGGTGCTGCTGCGGGCCGTGGAGCCCGGCGAGCGGATCGCCTGGCGGGAGCTGACCGGCGGGCTCGGGCTGCTGATCTGCTCGACGCTGCTGTCGCAGGTGGTCGTCAACGCGGCGGTGATGAGCACCAAGCTGCTCGCCCCCGCCGACAGCGTGCTCATCGCGGCCCTGCTGAACGCGCTGGTGCTGGCGCGGGTGCCGCTGTTCGTCTTCGGCTCGCTCCAGGCCTCGCTGCTGGGCGGGCTGACCGCCGCGTTCACGGCCGGGGACCGGGCCGCGTTCTCGGCGATGCTGCGCCGGATCGGGGTGGTCGTCGGGCTGCTCGGGCTGGCCGGCGGGGTGCCCGCCACCGCGCTCGGCCCGTGGCTGATCGAAGTCCTGTTCGGGGCCAAGCCGGTGCTGGGCTGCCTCGACTTCTTCCTTTTGTCCGCAGGCACCGTGGCGTACATGTTCGCGATGGTGCTCGGCCAGGCGCTGATGGTATTCAAGCGGCACAACCTGCAGCTGATGTGCTGGGCCGTCGGCACCGCCGTCCTGATCGGCGTCACTTTCACGCCGGGTGACGTGGCTCTGCGCGTCATCCTGGCCTACGCCCTCGGCTCGCTGGCCACCGTGCTCGGTATGCTGGCGGTGCTGAGGCTGAGGTTCCCCGGGGCTGCCGGGGGAGCCGCCGGGGGAGCCGGGCACCAGGGCGCCGAACGCCCGCCGGTCGCCGGGGCGGTCAGGGAGTGACTACCATGCCGGCCCTCGACGACGCCCCGAACACTGCGCACGCGACGCACGCCGTGCCACATTCCGCTGGAGCTACCGTGTCCCAATACGACGATGTCTGGCTGGTCATACCGGCCTATAACGAGGGCCAGGTGATCGCCGGGGTCGTCGAGGGAGCACGCGAGACCTTCCCGAACATCGTCGTCGTCGACGACGGCAGCACCGACGACTCGGCCGAGCACATCGCGACCACCGGCGCCCACCTCGTGCGCCACCCGGTCAACCTCGGCCAGGGTGCCGCCCTGCAGACGGGCCTGAAGTACGCGCTCGCCCAGCCGGGCGCCCGCTACTTCGCGACCTTCGACGCGGACGGCCAGCACCAGACCGCCGACGTCGAGAAGATGGTCGCCGTGCTGCGCGCCGACGAGGCCGACGTGGTCCTCGGCTCCCGCTTCATCGAGCAGAACGGCCAAGTGCCGTGGATCAAGCGGGTCGTGCTGCGCACGGCCGCCGCGGTGAGCCCCACCGCCCGCAAGCTCAAGCTCACCGATGCCCACAACGGCCTGCGCGTCCTCGGCCGCAAGGCGGCCGAGCAGCTGGACATCACCATGAACGGCATGGCGCACGCGTCCGAGATCGTCGGCTACCTGGCCGCCTCGGACCTGCGCGTCACGGAGGTTCCCGTGGACATCCTCTACACGGACTACTCGCGCGCCAAGGGCCAGTCCCTGATCAACGGCGTCAACATCGTCTTCGACATCACCATGCGGGAGCGTGGCCGCTGATGAAGTACTTCTGGATCCAGCTGCTGCTCATCGCCGGCTCGGTGTCGATGGCCCTGGTGTTCATACGCACCTGGGGCCAGGCCCGCAACCGCGCCTGGAAGCGCATCGCGTTCTCCGTGTTCGTCGTCGTCAACGTGTACGCGGTGCTCCGCCCGACCGACGTCACCTGGGTCGCGCACCGGCTCGGCGTCGGCCGCGGCACCGATCTCGTGCTGTACGTGATGGTGCTGGCGATGGGCTTCCTGACGCTCAACACCTTCCTGCGCTTCCGCTCCCTGGAGAAGAAGCTCACCGACCTCGCCCGCACCGTGGCCCTCAACGAGGGCGTCCGGCACAACGAGCAGCGCCTCGGCGGCCACGCCGCCGTGCCCCGCCCGGCCGCGCCGGCCTCCGCGGACACCGGCGCCGGCGCCGACGCCGACGCCGGGGCGAACGCCGACTCCGAGACCGTGAAGGCCTGACGCCGCCGTGGTGACCTTCGACTTCATGCTCCCCTACTACGGGGACGTGCAGCTGATGCAGGACGCCGTACGCAGCGTCCTGGCCCAGACCGACCCGGACTTCCGGCTCGTCGTCATCGACGACGGCAAGGAGCCGGACGTCCCGGGCTGGTTCGCCGAGCTCGGCGACGACCGGGTCCACTACCTGCGCAACGAGCAGAACCTCGGCATCACGAAGAACTTCCAGAAGTGCGTCAGCCTCTCCGAGGCCGACCACGTCGTCATCATGGGCTGCGACGACCTGCTGCACCCGCACTACCTGGAGACCGTCCGGAAGATCATCGACGAGAACCCGGGCATCGGCATGGTCCAGCCCGGCGTCGAGGTGATCGACGGCGACGGCAACGTCGCGTACGGGCTCGCCGACCAGACCAAGCGCCGCCTGTACGCCCCGAAGGTCGACGGCCGGCGCGTGATGGGCGGCGAGGAGCTCGCCACCAGCGTGCTGCGCGGGAACTGGCTGTACTTCCCGTCGATCTGCTGGCGCGGCGAGGCCCTGCGCAAGGTCAACTTCCGCGACGACTACTCGGTGATCCAGGACTTGGCGCTGGTCGTCGACCTGCTCGAGGCCGGCGAGCGCATGGTGATCGACGAGACGACCACCGTGTTCCGCTACCGCCGGCACGCGGTCAGCGAGTCCTCCGTCCAGGCGTTCTCCGGGACCCGCTTCACCGAGGCCGAGCGGTACTTCTCCGCGGTGGCCGCCCGCATGGACGCCCGCGGCTGGCCCAGGGCCGCCCGCGCCGCCCGCTTCCACAGCGCCTCCCGCCTGCACGCGCTCACGATGCTCCCCGGGGCGCTGCGCCGCGGCCACCGCGAGGGCCTGCGCACGCTCACCCGGCACGCCTTCACGGCGGGCCGGAGAGCCGACGGCTGAGACCGGAGCCCCCGAAGACGGCGGCCGCCGGGGCCGGCCGGCCCCGCGGTACCACCCGCGACCGAATTGGACTGAGATGACACACCTGGCCCCCGAGGTCGTCGGAGAGCCCGGTACCGCGCACGACCGCCCCGGAGCCCTGCGCACCGCCGCGGCGGCCGGAGCGGCCGCGGCGCCCGGCGCCCCGGACCGCCGCGGGTGGATGTCGCGGCGCCGGTCCCGCGTCCTCGCCCTCGGCGAGATCGTGCTCAGCCTGACGGTGGCCCTCGGCTACACCTGGCTGTGCACGGCCACCATCGCCGTCAACCCGCTCGTCCGCCTCGGCCAGGTCAGCGGCTTGGCCTCGCTCCAGCAGTACGCGGCCCTCATCGGCCTCCCGCTGCTGGCGCTGCTGCTGTACACCGCCCACCGGGGATCGGCGCGGCGCCACGCGATGGTCAAGCGGCTGGTCTGCGCCGCCCTGGCGGGCCTGGCCACCGGCGTGATCGCCGGCGGTGTCGCGGTCGCCCTGCGCGACACGCCCTGGGCCCTCGGCGGGCAGGACGGCGACCCGGGCGTCCTGACCGACATGGCCAACTCGTTCCTGCACGGCAAGGGCATGTCGGGCATCTACCCGCCCGCCTTCCCGGCCCTGACCGCCCTGTGGGCGCAGATCCGCTACGGCGGCCGGGCCCACGGCGGCGCCGGCATGGCCCTGCAGGACCTCCAGATCTTCTTCACCGCCGTGGCCGGACCGATGGCGTACCTGGCCTGGCGGGTGCTGCTGCGGCCCTTCTGGGCCCTGCTGATCGCCGTCCCCGCGGCCGTGCTCTTCCTCGACCCGATCCGGCCGTACAGCCACATTGTCATGATCGTGCTGCTGCCGCTGCTCGGCTACTGGCTGCGCCGGCTGGGCCGGCCGGAGGGGCTCACCACGGGGCAGCTGCTGCGGCGCGGCGCAGGCCTGGGCGTGGTCTTCGGCGTGCTGTTCCTCTGGTACTCCGGCTGGTACATCTGGGCCGCGCCCGGCACCGCCGTGCTGGCCCTGTTCCTCCTCCCGTGGCGGCGCGGCGCCGGCGCGGCCCGCAAGGCGGGGCTGTTCCTCGGCGCCACCCTGCTGACCACCGCCGTCGTCAGCGCCCCGCTGCTGTACCAGATGGTCCGCCTCGGCGCGGACAACCCCGACCGCTACGCCTTCCTCGCCGTCTACGCCGACCCGGCGTACGTCCTCGGCTGGGTCTCGGACCGCTCCGGCACGCTGACGTACCAGACCTGGCCGGTGGCCGGCGAGATGGCCGGGCAGACCGGGTTCACCCTGCTCCTGCTGTTCGGGGTGGGCCTCGGCCTCGGGCTGGGCCTGCGCAGCGTCATGGTCCGCACCGCCGCCGCCGTGCTGGCCGGCGCCTGGCTCGCCCGCTTCTGGTTCGCCTCGAACATGGCCCATGACAAGGCCATCCAGCTCTACCCGCGGACCACCTGGATCATCATGTACTGCCTGATGATCCTGGCCGTGTTCGGCGTGATGGCCGCGGTGCACCGGGGCACCGGGTGGATCGAGCGCACGCTGCGCCCGGCGGCGGCCGCGGCCGGCGGTGCGGCCGGTGCGGGCGCGGCCCGGATCGTGCCGCGGCGTGTGGTCCGCCAGCTCGCCGCGGGCATGGTGTGCGTGCTCGCCCTGTTCGCGACCATGGGCGCGTCCTGGTCGGTCAACCGGTACATGCCCTCGGCCGACGCCGACTCGATGGGCATCGACGCGTACCGCGCCCACAAGATCAAGCTGCCGGGCGGCGGCTGCCCGCGCTTCTCGCCGGGCAAGGACTGCGAGGACATCCAGAAGGACGACTGGAAGCCCGGCCCCATCCAGGACTTCATCTGGTGCGCCGGCATAGTGGCCGACGACTGGCCGGCCGTCTGCGGGATGAAGGCGCCGCCGCAGGTCCGCTCGCGGGCGCAGATCGAGAAGCAGCAGCTCGAGAAGCAGAAGGCCGAGCAGGAGCAGGCCGAGCAGGCGAAGCAGCAGAAGGCGGAGCAGGACAAGAAGAAGGCCGAGCAGGAGAAGAAGGCTCCCGGACGCTAGCGATCCGGACCCGTACCCGTCTGCGGCTCCCGCCGTTGCACCGGTGTCATGTCATCCGACATCCACAGGTGGGGAAAACGGACGTGAAACCGAATCGTGTGTGCGGTACGGCCCTGGCCCTGGCCCTCGTGCTCGGCGCCTCGGCGTTATGGGGCCCGCCGGGAGCCGCGGCCGGAGCGGGGGCCGTACCCGCCGGCGGCGACGCCGCGCTGTACCGGCTGGCCCTGACGCCCGGCGCCCGCGGCGAGGCGGGGCTCGCCCGGCAGCGGACCCGGCCGTTCGCCCTGCTGGGCGTCTCGTGGACGGACCCCTCGGCCGGGCTGACCGGCACCGTCGAGGCCCGCACCCGGGACGCCGCGACCGGCCGCTGGTCGCCCTGGACCGCCCTCGAGCCGGTCGAGCCCGGCCTCGACGGCCCGCGCCCCGGGGCCCGCGGCTCGACGGAGCCAGTCTGGGTCGGCCCGTCCGACGGCGCCGAGGTCCGCGTCCGCGGGGCCGCGGCCCTGCCCGCCGGGCTGGAGGTGAGCCTGGTGGACCCGGGGCGCGACCCCGGGGCCCCGCCGCAGGACGGCGGCCCCGCGCCCGCGCGCCCGCCGGCACCCGCCGCGCCCGCGGCCCCCGGACCGCCCTCGACGGCGCCCCGCCCGGCCGTGGTCCCGCGGATCGCCTGGGGCGCCGACGAATCCCTGAACGACGAGGGGCCGGTCTACCTGCCCGGCGGCCGCATCAAGGCCGTCTTCGTCCACCACACCGCCGACGCCCGGCCGTACGACTGCTCGCAGTCCGCGGCGATCATCCGGGGCATCCACGTCTTCCACGTGAGGACCAACGGCTGGCGCGACCTCGGCTACAACTTCCTCGTCGACCGGTGCGGCACGGTCTTCGAGGGCCGGCGGGGCGGCGTCGACCGGCCCGTCCGCGGCGCGCACACCTACGGCTGGAACGCCGAATCGGCGGGCATCGCCGTCCTCGGCGACCACACCGCCGCCGGGGCCTCGGCGGCCGCGCTGGCCGCCGTAGCCCGGGTCGCCGCGTACAAGCTGGGCCAGTACGGGGGCACCCTCGACGGCACCGCGATGCTGACCGCGGGGGCCACGCAGAGGAACCTCGCCGGGGCCTCCTTCACGGCCGGGCGGGCGTATCCGTTCCGGGCGGTGTCCGGCCACCGCGACGGCTTCGCCACCGAGTGCCCGGGCGACGCGCTGTACGCGCAGCTGGACGGGATCCGGGCGGCGGACGGCCTGTCCGGCTGGTGATCCGCTGCGCGGAGCCGGTTCCCCACCCCGCCCCTTCCCGCTGTGCCGGATATGCGGCTCCGCCGCGTGGCGGGCTCCGCCCGGCCCCGGTTCCGGGCGCTTCGCGCCCGGTGCGCTCAAACGCCGCGCGGGCTGGATGTGCCGCGCAGCGGCGCAAAATTCAGCCTCGCCGGCGTTTGAGGCGCGGGGTCTGGGGCGGAGTCCCAGTTCGGGAAGGGGCGGGGAGGGGACTGCTCCGCGCAGCGGGGCTCCGCCTGGGCCCGGGCAGCGGGCCCGCGTGCCGCTGTTTGACCACTCAGCGTGGCGGGGTATTCTCTTCGGCCCGATTGGCGCACTACGTGTCTTGTATGGCAGACTACTCGGGTTGCTCGGCTGAGTGTCGATGCTGCGCGCCTCCCGCCGGGAGGACCGGAAGCGAGTCCCACGGTACTCGTCGCCTTTATCTGCCTCTCGGGGCAGCAATGGGGCGGACGTACGGGAATCTTTCGGGAAGCGTTCGCACGGTGCCGGCCAGGCGCTCGGTGGGTGTTTCTCCCCCGAACCGCGGTCCAGGGACCGCACCCCCTGAGAAGGGAATTTCCGTATGGGAATTTTCTTGGAGGGAGTGCGACACGCCCGACCGCGGGGGTCGGCGAGAAGCGGTGGAGAGATCCACGGCCGGCCGAGGGCTAGAGCGTTTCCACAACAGACAGGACTACGGAGTAGCCATGGCGGGACAGAAGATCCGCATCCGGCTCAAGGCCTACGACCACGAGGTCATCGACTCCTCGGCGAAGAAGATCGTCGAGACGGTGACCCGCACTGGTGCGTCGGTCGCGGGCCCGGTGCCGCTGCCCACTGAGAAGAACGTGTACTGCGTCATCAAGTCGCCGCACAAGTACAAGGACTCGCGCGAGCACTTCGAGATGCGCACGCACAAGCGCCTGATCGACATCCTCGACCCGACGCCCAAGACCGTTGACTCGCTGATGCGCCTGGACCTTCCGGCCGGCGTCGACATCGAGATCAAGCTCTGAGAGGCGTCGAGAAGATGGCAAAGCAGATCAAGGGCGTCCTGGGCGAGAAGCTCGGCATGACCCAGGTCTGGGACGAGAACAACCGTGTCGTCCCGGTCACCGTCGTCAAGGCCGGTCCCTGCGTCGTCACCCAGGTCCGTACGAACGACACCGACGGCTACGAGTCGGTCCAGATCGCCTTCGGCGAGATCGACCCGCGCAAGGTGAACAAGCCCCTCAAGGGCCACTTCGCCAAGGCCGACGTCACCCCCCGCCGCCACCTGGTGGAGCTCCGCACCTCCGACGCCAGCGAGTACACGCTCGGCCAGGAGATCACCGCGGCCGTGTTCGAGTCCGGCGTCAAGGTTGACGTCACGGGCAAGAGCAAGGGCAAGGGCTTCGCCGGTGTCATGAAGCGCCACAACTTCCGGGGCCTCGGCGCCGGTCACGGTGTGCAGCGCAAGCACCGCTCCCCCGGTTCGATCGGTGGCTGCGCCACCCCTGGGCGCGTCTTCAAGGGCGTGCGCATGGCTGGTCGTATGGGCAACGAGCGCGTCACCACCCAGAACCTGACCATCCACGCGGTGGACGCGGAGAAGGGTCTGCTCCTCATCAAGGGTGCGGTCCCCGGTCCGAACGGCGGCCTCGTCCTGGTCCGTACCGCGGCCAAGGGGGCTTGAGGTAATGAGCACCATTGACATCCTTTCGCCGGCAGGCGACAAGGCCGGTACCGTCGAGCTCCCCGCGGAGATCTTCGACGCGAAGACCAGCGTTCCGCTGATCCACCAGGTCGTCGTCGCGCAGCTGGCCGCGGCCCGTCAGGGCACGCACAAGACCAAGACCCGTGGCGAAGTCCGTGGTGGTGGCAAGAAGCCTTACCGCCAGAAGGGCACCGGCCGCGCCCGTCAGGGTTCGACCCGCGCTCCGCAGTTCGCCGGCGGTGGCGTCGTCCACGGCCCCGTGCCGCGTGACTACTCGCAGCGGACCCCGAAGAAGATGAAGGCCGCCGCCCTCCGCGGTGCCCTCTCGGACCGTGCGCGTCACTCCCGCATCCACGTCGTCACCGGCGTGGTCGAGGGTGCCGCCTCCACCAAGGCCGCCAAGACGCTGTTCGGCAAGATCACGGAGCGCAAGAACCTGCTCCTGGTCGTCGAGCGTGCCGACGAGGCCGCGTGGCTGTCCGCCCGCAACCTGCCCCAGGTTCACATCCTGGAGCCGGGCCAGCTGAACACGTACGACGTGATCGTCTCTGACGACGTGGTCTTCACCCAGGCCGCGCTGGAGTCCTTCGTGTCTGGCCCCAAGGCCGTTGAGACCGAAGGGAGCGACGCCTGATGTCCGAGGCGACCGTTACCAGCAAGACCTTCACTGACCCGCGCGACCTGCTGATCAAGCCGGTTGTCTCGGAGAAGAGCTACGCGCTGCTCGACGAGAACAAGTACACGTTCATCGTCGCGCCCGGCGCCAACAAGACCCAGATCAAGCAGGCCGTCGAGGCGGTCTTCTCGGTCAAGGTCACCGGGGTCAACACGATCAACCGTCAGGGCAAGCGCAAGCGCACCCGCACCGGTTTCGGCAAGCGTGCCAACACCAAGCGCGCCATCGTGACCCTCGCTGAGGGCGACCGTATCGACATCTTCGGCGGCCAGGCCTCCTAACGGAGTCTGAGTCGTCCGGAATCGGACGAGGACTGAGAAATGGGTATCCGCAAGTACAAGCCGACGACCCCGGGCCGTCGTGGCTCCAGCGTCGCCGACTTTGTCGAGATCACGCGGTCCACGCCGGAGAAGTCGCTGGTCCGCCCCCTGCACAGCAAGGGCGGCCGTAACAACACCGGTCGTGTGACCGTTCGCCACCAGGGCGGTGGCCACAAGCGCGCCTACCGCGTGATCGACTTCCGTCGTCACGACAAGGACGGCGTGCCGGCCAAGGTCGCGCACATCGAGTACGACCCCAACCGCACCGCGCGTATCGCGCTGCTGCACTACGCCGACGGCGAGAAGCGCTACATCATCGCGCCGCGCGGTCTGCAGCAGGGCGACCGGATTGAGAACGGCCCGACGGCCGACATCAAGCCCGGCAACAACCTGGCGCTGCGCAACATCCCGGTCGGTACGACCATCCACGCCATCGAGCTGCGTCCCGGCGGCGGTGCGAAGTTCGCCCGCTCCGCGGGTGCCTCCGTGCAGCTGCTGGCGAAGGAGGGCACCATGGCCCACCTTCGTATGCCGTCCGGTGAGATCCGTCTCGTCGACGCGCGCTGCCGTGCCACGGTTGGCGAGGTCGGCAACGCCGAGCAGTCGAACATCAACTGGGGCAAGGCCGGCCGCATGCGCTGGAAGGGCGTCCGCCCGACCGTCCGCGGTGTCGCGATGAACCCGGTTGACCACCCGCACGGTGGTGGTGAGGGCAAGACCTCCGGTGGTCGCCACCCGGTCTCCCCGTGGGGTCAGAAGGAGGGTCGTACTCGCTCGCCGAAGAAGGCTTCGAGCAAGTACATCGTCCGCCGCCGCAAGACGAACAAGAAGCGCTAGGAGCGGGTTTAGATGCCGCGCAGTCTCAAGAAGGGACCCTTCGTTGACGGCCACCTCCTGAAGAAGGTGGACGTCCAGAACGAAGCCGGTACCAAGAACGTCATCAAGACCTGGTCCCGTCGCTCGATGATCATCCCCAGCATGCTGGGTCACACGATCGCGGTGCACAACGGCAAGACGCACGTCCCGGTGTTCGTCACCGAGTCGATGGTCGGCCACAAGCTCGGCGAGTTCTCGCCGACTCGCACCTTCCGCGGCCACGTCAAGGACGACCGGAAGTCGAAGCGCCGCTAAGCGGGGTGGGAACGACTATGACTTACACCGAAGGGACAACCATGGAAGCCAGGGCCCAGGCGCGGTACATCCGCGTCACGCCCATGAAGGCCCGCCGCGTGGTGGACCTCATCCGTGGCATGGACGCCACGGAGGCTCAGGCGGTCCTGCGTTTCGCCCCGCAGGCCGCGAGCGTGCCGGTCGGCAAGGTGCTGGACAGCGCCATTGCCAACGCCGCACACAACTACAACCACACGGACGCTTCTTCGCTGTTCATCAGCGAGGCGTTCGTGGACGAGGGCCCGACCCTGAAGCGGTTCCGTCCGCGCGCCCAGGGCCGTGCCTACCGGATCCGCAAGCGGACCAGCCACATCACCGTGGTCGTCAGCAGCAAGGAAGGTTCCCGGTAATGGGCCAGAAGGTAAACCCGCACGGGTTCCGGCTCGGCATCACCACCGACTTCAAGTCGCGCTGGTACGCCGACAAGCTGTACAAGGACTACGTCAAGGAAGACGTCGCCATCCGTCGGATGATGACGTCCGGCATGGAGCGCGCCGGCATCTCGAAGGTTGAGATCGAGCGCACCCGTGACCGCGTGCGTGTGGACATCCACACCGCTCGTCCGGGCATCGTCATCGGCCGCCGTGGCGCCGAGGCCGACCGCATCCGCGGCGACCTCGAGAAGCTCACCGGCAAGCAGGTCCAGCTGAACATCCTCGAGGTCAAGAACCCCGAGCTCGACGCTCAGCTGGTTGCGCAGGCCGTGGCCGAGCAGCTCTCCTCCCGCGTTTCCTTCCGCCGTGCCATGCGCAAGAGCATGCAGGGCACCATGAAGGCCGGCGCCAAGGGCATCAAGATCCAGTGTGGTGGCCGTCTCGGCGGCGCCGAGATGTCCCGGTCCGAGTTCTACCGCGAGGGTCGTGTGCCGCTGCACACGCTGCGCGCGAACGTGGACTACGGCTTCTTCGAGGCCAAGACCACCTTCGGCCGCATCGGCGTGAAGGTCTGGATCTACAAGGGCGACGTCAAGAACATCGCCGAGGTTCGCGCCGAGAACGCTGCGGCCCGCGCGGGTAACCGCCCGGCCCGTGGTGCCGGCGCTGGCGACCGTCCCGCCGGCCGTGGTGGCCGCGGTGGCGAGCGCGGCGGCCGTGGTGGCCGCAAGCCGCAGCAGGCTGCTGCCGCCGAGGCCCCCAAGGCCGACGCCGCTGCCGCCGCTCCGGCCGAGAGCACCGGAACGGAGGCCTGACCGACATGCTGATCCCTCGTAGGGTCAAGCACCGCAAGCAGCACCACCCGAAGCGCCGCGGTATGGCCAAGGGCGGTACTGAGGTCTCGTTCGGCGAGTACGGCATCCAGGCGCTCACCCCCGCCTACGTGACGAACCGCCAGATCGAGGCGGCTCGTATTGCGATGACCCGCCACATCAAGCGTGGCGGCAAGGTCTGGATCAACATCTACCCGGACCGTCCGCTGACGAAGAAGCCCGCCGAGACCCGCATGGGTTCCGGTAAGGGTTCCCCGGAGTGGTGGATCGCGAACGTGCACCCGGGCCGGGTCATGTTCGAGCTGTCCTACCCGAACGAAAAGATTGCGCGTGAGGCTCTGACTCGTGCGGCCCACAAGCTGCCGATGAAGTGCCGGATCGTCAAGCGCGAGGCAGGTGAGTCGTGATGGCGGCCGGAACCAAGGCATCCGAGCTGCGTGAGCTGGGCAACGAGGAGCTCGTTGCCAAGCTGCGTGAGGCCAAGGAAGAGCTGTTCAAGCTCCGCTTCCAGGCGGCCACGGGCCAGCTGGAGAACAACGGCCGGCTGAAGTCCGTCCGTAAGGACATCGCCCGGATCTACACCCTGATGCACGAGCGCGAGCTCGGTATCGAGACGGTGGAGAACGCCTGATGAGCGAGAAGAACGTGACTGAGAAGACCGAGCGCGGCTTCCGCAAGACCCGTGAGGGCCTGGTCGTCAGCGACAAGATGGACAAGACCGTCGTCGTCGCCGTCGAGGACCGCGTCAAGCACGCGCTGTACGGCAAGGTCATCCGCCGTACGAACAAGCTCAAGGCTCACGACGAGCAGAACGCTGCCGGCGTCGGCGACCGCGTCCTCATCATGGAGACGCGTCCGCTGTCGGCGAGCAAGCGCTGGCGCATCGTCGAGATCCTCGAGAAGGCCAAGTAATCAGTCCGGGGGCCTTCCCCCGGATTCGTTCCGCCAGGCTCGGCCGGGGCCCCGTGAAGGGGCCCCGGCCGGGAACCGGCAGACAAACAGGAGATAGACGTGATCCAGCAGGAGTCGCGGCTTCGTGTCGCCGACAACACTGGTGCCAAGGAGATCCTTTGCATCCGTGTTCTCGGTGGCTCCGGCCGCCGCTACGCGGGCATCGGTGACGTCATCGTCGCCACCGTCAAGGACGCGATCCCCGGTGGCAACGTGAAGAAGGGTGACGTCGTCAAGGCGGTCATCGTTCGCACCGTCAAGGAGCGCCGCCGCCAGGACGGCTCGTACATCCGCTTCGACGAGAACGCCGCCGTCATTCTGAAGAACGACGGCGACCCTCGCGGCACCCGTATCTTCGGCCCCGTGGGCCGTGAGCTGCGCGAGAAGAAGTTCATGAAGATCATCTCGCTCGCGCCGGAGGTGCTGTAAGCATGAAGATCAAGAAGGGCGACCTGGTCCAGGTCATCACCGGTAAGGACAAGGGCAAGCAGGGCAAGGTCGTCGCGGCCTTCCCCGCCGACAACCGCGTCCTGGTCGAGGGTGTCAACCGGGTCAAGAAGCACACCAAGGCTGGTCCGAACCAGGCCGGCGGCATCGTGATCACCGAGGCCCCCGTCCACGTTTCGAACGTCCAGCTGGTCGTGGAGAAGGACGGCAAGAAGGTCGTCACCCGCGTCGGTTACCGCTTCGACGACGAGGGCAACAAGATCCGCGTTGCCAAGCGCACGGGTGAGGACATCTGATGGCTACCACTCCGCGTCTGAAGACGAAGTACCGCGAGGAGATCGCGGGCAAGATGCGTGAAGAGTTCTCCTACGAGAACGTCATGCAGATTCCCGGCCTCGTCAAGATCGTCGTGAACATGGGTGTCGGCGACGCCGCCCGTGACTCGAAGCTGATCGACGGCGCCATCCGCGACCTGACGACGATCACCGGTCAGAAGCCGGCCGTCACCAAGGCCCGCAAGTCCATCGCGCAGTTCAAGCTGCGCGAGGGTCAGCCGATCGGCTGCCACGTCACCCTCCGTGGTGACCGCATGTGGGAGTTCCTGGACCGTACGCTGTCGCTCGCGCTGCCGCGTATCCGTGACTTCCGCGGTCTGTCGCCGAAGCAGTTCGACGGCCGTGGCAACTACACCTTCGGTCTCACGGAGCAGGTCATGTTCCACGAGATCGACCAGGACAAGATCGACCGTACCCGGGGTATGGACATCACCGTGGTCACCACGGCGACCAACGACGCTGAGGGCCGCGCGCTCCTTCGTCACCTCGGCTTCCCCTTCAAGGAGGCGTAAGCGAGATGGCGAAGAAGGCTCTCATCGCGAAGGCTGCCCGCAAGCCCAAGTTCGGTGTGCGTGCGTACACCCGCTGCCAGCGCTGCGGTCGCCCCCACTCCGTGTACCGCAAGTTCGGCCTGTGCCGCGTGTGCCTCCGTGAGATGGCTCACCGTGGCGAGCTGCCGGGCGTGACCAAGAGCTCCTGGTAATCCCTTCACCCCTTGGGTGTTGAGGGTTTCAGGACGCTCTCGGTAAGTATCTGGGCCGGTGGATGCCCAGCCCCCATGCCGTAGGCTGGTGGGGTTGGGCGTCCGCCGCCCGTCGACTTACTACGCCGTAGGTCCCCGCGCCGCACCCGTCCCGCCCCTGTGTGGGGAGAGGGATGGCGCATACAGGAAACCCCGGCGAGAGAGGCCGAAGGCCGATTCATGACCATGACTGACCCGATCGCAGACATGCTCACTCGTCTGCGTAACGCAAACTCGGCGTACCACGACTCCGTCGTGATGCCGCACAGCAAGATCAAGTCGCACATCGCGGAAATCCTCAAGCAGGAGGGTTTCATCACCGGCTGGAAGGTCGAGGACGCCGAGGTCGGCAAGAACCTCGTCCTCGAGCTGAAGTTCGGTCCGAACCGCGAGCGCTCGATCGCCGGCATCAAGCGAATCTCGAAGCCGGGTCTGCGTGTGTACGCGAAGTCCACCAACCTGCCGAAGGTCCTCGGCGGCCTGGGCGTGGCGATCATCTCCACGTCCCACGGTCTCCTGACCGGCCAGCAGGCGCAGAAGAAGGGCGTGGGTGGGGAAGTCCTCGCCTACGTCTGGTAGTCGGGAACGGAGGAAAAGCTATGTCTCGTATCGGCAAGCTCCCCATCCCGGTTCCCGCCGGCGTGGACGTCACCATCGATGGCCGCACGGTCGCGGTGAAGGGCCCCAAGGGTCTCCTCTCGCACACCGTTGCCGCCCCCATCGAGATCGTTAAGGGCGAGGACGGCGTTCTGAACGTCACCCGTCCGAACGACGAGCGTCAGAACAAGGCCCTCCACGGCCTGTCCCGCACGCTGGTGGCCAACATGATCACCGGTGTGACCCAGGGATACACCAAGGCGCTCGAGATCAGCGGTGTCGGTTACCGCGTTGCCGCGAAGGGCTCCGCTCTGGAGTTCCAGCTCGGCTACAGCCACCCGATCCTGGTGGAGGCCCCCGAGGGCATCTCCTTCAAGGTCGAGTCGCCGACCAAGTTCTCGGTCGAGGGCATCGACAAGCAGAAGGTCGGCGAGGTCGCCGCCAACATCCGCAAGCTGCGGAAGCCCGACCCGTACAAGGCCAAGGGCGTCAAGTACGCGGGCGAGGTCATCCGCCGCAAGGTCGGAAAGGCTGGTAAGTAAAGCCATGGCATACGGTGTGAAGATCGCCAAGGGCGACGCTTACAAGCGCGCTGCGAAGGCGCGCCGCCACATCCGCATCCGCAAGAGCATCTCGGGTACGGCGGAGCGTCCGCGCCTCGTCGTGACCCGCTCGAACCGCGGCATCACCGCCCAGGTCATCGACGACATCAAGGGTCACACCCTGGCGTCGGCGTCCAACCTGGACGCGTCGATCCGTGGTGGCGAGGGCGACAAGTCCGCGCAGGCCAAGCAGGTCGGTGCCCTGGTCGCCGAGCGCGCGAAGGCCGCCGGTGTCGAGGCCGTCGTGTTCGACCGCGGTGGCAACCGCTACGCCGGGCGCATTGCCGCTCTGGCTGACGCCGCCCGCGAAGCCGGGCTGAAGTTCTAAGCCCCGGTTCCGGGACTCACGGACGTAACAGAGAGAGGTAATCCAATGGCTGGACCCCAGCGCCGCGGCAGCGGTGCCGGTGGCGGCGAGCGGCGGGACCGGAAGGGTCGCGACGGTGGCGCTGCCGCCGAGAAGACCGCTTACGTTGAGCGCGTTGTCGCGATCAACCGCGTCGCCAAGGTTGTCAAGGGTGGTCGTCGCTTCAGCTTCACCGCGCTCGTCGTGGTGGGTGACGGTGACGGCACCGTAGGTGTCGGTTACGGCAAGGCCAAGGAAGTTCCCGCGGCCATCGCCAAGGGTGTCGAGGAGGCGAAGAAGAACTTCTTCCGCGTCCCCCGCATCCAGGGCACCATCCCGCACCCGATCCAGGGCGAGAAGGCGGCCGGCGTTGTCCTGCTGAAGCCTGCTTCCCCCGGTACCGGTGTTATCGCCGGTGGCCCGGTGCGCGCCGTTCTGGAGTGCGCCGGCGTTCACGACATCCTGTCGAAGTCGCTCGGCTCCGACAACGCGATCAACATCGTGCACGCGACCGTGGAGGCCCTCAAGGGCCTGCAGCGTCCCGAGGAGATCGCGGCCCGCCGCGGTCTGCCGCTCGAGGACGTCGCCCCCGCGGCTCTGCTCCGTGCGCGTGCAGGGGCGGGTGTGTGATGGCTCGCCTCAAGATCACGCAGACGAAGTCGTACATCGGTAGCAAGCAGAACCACCGCGACACCCTCCGTTCGCTCGGGCTCAAGCGCCTGAACGACGTGGTCGTCAAGGAGGACCGCCCCGAGTTCCGCGGCATGGTGCACACCGTCCGCCACCTCGTGACGGTTGAGGAGGTTGACTAATCATGGCTGAGACCAGCCCGCTGAAGGCCCACAACCTCCGTCCCGCCCCGGGCGCCAAGACCGCGAAGACCCGTGTGGGTCGCGGTGAGGCCTCGAAGGGTAAGACGGCCGGTCGTGGTACCAAGGGTACGAAGGCCCGTTACCAGGTTCCGCAGCGCTTCGAGGGTGGGCAGATGCCCCTCCACATGCGCCTGCCGAAGCTGAAGGGTTTCAAGAACCCGTTCCGCACCGAGTTCCAGGTCGTGAACCTGGACAAGCTGGCCGCGCTCTACCCGCAGGGTGGCGAGGTCACGGTGGCCGACCTGGTCGCCAAGGGTGCGGTTCGCAAGAACCAGCTCGTCAAGGTCCTGGGCCAGGGCGAGATCTCCGTGGCGCTGCAGGTTTCGGTTGACGCCGTCTCCGGCTCCGCCAAGGAGAAGATTGCCGCCGCCGGCGGCACCGTCACCGAGCTCGTCTAAGACGAACCCACGTGACAGATAGCTGAAAACCCGACCGGGGATGCCTCACATATGGGGCATCCCCGGTTGGTCGTTCCACGGGGGGCGCAGTCGCCGGTAAGGTGGCCTGCACCTTTGCTTGTACGTATTCGTCGAACCTCAGACCGTCACCTCTGACGCAGTAGCGCGGGGGTCGCAGGAGGCACCGTGCTCACCGCGTTCGCCCGGGCGTTCAAGACGCCCGACCTGCGCAAGAAGCTGCTCTTCACGCTCGGCATCATCGTGCTGTTCCGGCTCGGGTCCCACATCCCGGTACCCGGCGTGAGCTACAAGAACGTCCAGATCTGCGTCGAACAGGCCGGGAGCAGCAACAGCCTCTTCGGTCTCGTCAACATGTTCAGCGGCGGCGCGCTGCTGCAGATCACGATCTTCGCGCTCGGGATCATGCCGTACATCACGGCGAGCATCATCCTGCAGCTGCTGACCGTGGTCATCCCGAAGCTCGAGAACCTCAAGAAAGAGGGGCAGTCGGGTACTGCGAAGATCACGCAGTACACGCGCTACCTGACGGTCGCCCTCGCGATCCTCCAGGGCACGGGTCTCGTCGCCACCGCGCGCACCGGCGCGCTCTTCCAGGGCTGCCAGGTCGCCAGCCAGATCGTGCCGAACCGCTCGATCTTCACCACCGTCACGATGGTCGTCACCATGACCGCCGGCACCTGCGTGGTCATGTGGCTCGGCGAGCTCGTCACCGACCGCGGCATCGGCAACGGCATGTCGATCCTGATGTTCATCTCGATCGCCGCCGGCTTCATCGGCGCCCTGTGGCAGATCAAGCTCCAGGGCAAGATCGCCGACGGCTGGGTCGAGTTCGGCGTGGTGATCCTGGTCGGCTTGGCGATGGTCGCGCTCGTGGTCTTCGTGGAGCAGGCCCAGCGCCGCATCCCGGTCCAGTACGCGAAGCGCATGATCGGGCGCCGCGCGTACGGCGGCACCTCGACCTACATCCCGCTCAAGGTGAACCAGGCGGGTGTGATTCCGGTCATCTTCGCGTCGTCGCTGCTGTACATCCCCGCGCTGATCGTCCAGTTCAGCGGATCCACCGCAGACTGGGCGATCTGGATCCAAAAGCACTTCGTCAAGGGCGACCACCCGTACTACATCGCCGCCTACTTCCTCTTGATCGTCTTCTTCGCGTTCTTCTACGTGGCGATTTCGTTCAACCCCGAGGAAGTTGCAGACAACATGAAGAAGTATGGTGGGTTCATCCCGGGTATCCGCGCCGGTCGACCCACCGCCGAGTACCTGAGCTACGTGCTCAACCGGATCACCTGGCCGGGGTCGCTGTACCTGGGTCTCATCGCTCTTGTGCCGACGATGGCGTTGGCCGGCTTCGGAGCGAACCAGAACTTCCCGTTCGGCGGGACGAGCATCCTCATCATCGTGGGTGTGGGTCTGGAAACCGTGAAGCAGATCGAGAGCCAGCTCCAGCAGCGTAACTACGAAGGGTTCCTCCGCTGATGCGTATCGTCCTCGTCGGACCGCCCGGTGCGGGCAAGGGAACGCAGGCCGCGTTCCTTGCGAAGAACCTGTCGATCCCGCACATCTCCACGGGCGACCTGTTCCGGGCCAACATCAGCCAGAACACCGAGCTCGGCCAGCGCGCCAAGGCGTTCATGGACGCCGGCGACCTCGTCCCCGACGAGATCACCATCGGCATGGCCAAGGACCGGATGGAACAGCCGGACGCCGTGAACGGCTTCCTGCTCGACGGTTTCCCGCGCAACGTCTCGCAGGCCGAGGCGCTGGACGAGATGCTGAAGGCCGCGGGCATGACCCTCGACGCCGTCCTCGACCTGGAGGTCGAGGAGGACGAGGTCGTCAAGCGCATCGCCGGCCGCCGGATCTGCCGCAACGACTCCTCGCACGTCTTCCACGTCGCGTACGCCGCGCCGAAGACCGCGGGTGTCTGCGACCAGTGCGGCGGCGAGCTGTACCAGCGCGACGACGACTCCGAGGCCACGGTCCGCAACCGGCTGGAGGTCTACCACACGCAGACCGAGCCGATCATCGACTACTACAAGGCGCAGGGCCTGCTGGTGACCATCCCGGCCCTCGGCGAGGTCGCGGACGTCACGCAGCGCGCGATGGACGCCCTGAAGAAGTAGTACCCCCTGTGGTGCAGGTACGGCCGCGGTGTCCGGTGGACGCCGCGGCCGTACTGTTGAGTGAACCAGAACACGGCAGATCCGAAGGTGGAAGCTTCCCATGGTCCAGATCAAGACCCCCGAGCAGATCGCGAAGATGCGCGAGGCAGGGCTGGTCGTCGCCGCGATCCACGCGGCGACCCGTGAGGCGGCCGTTCCGGGCGCCACGACGCGGGATCTGGACATGGTCGCCCGCAAGGTGATCGCGGACGCGGGTGCCAAGTCGAACTTCCTCGGCTACGGCGGCTTCCCGGCGACCATCTGCACCTCGGTGAACGAGGTCGTCGTCCACGGCATCCCGGACGACAAGACCGTCCTCAAGGACGGCGACATCATCTCCATCGACGCCGGCGCCATCGTCGACGGCTGGCACGGCGACGCGGCCTTCACGGCCTTCGTGGGCGACGGACACGCTCCGGAGCTGATCGAGCTCTCCCGGGTGACCGAGGAGTCGATGTGGGCCGGCATCGCCGCGATGAAGAACGGCAACCGCCTCGTGGACATCTCCAAGGCCATCGAGGGCTACATCCGGCGCCAGCCGCGGCCCTCGTCCGGCAAGTACGGGATCATCGAGGACTACGGCGGCCACGGCATCGGCTCCGAGATGCACATGGACCCGCACCTGCTGAACTACGTCTCGCGCAAGCGCGGCAAGGGCATCAAGCTCGTCCCGGGCGTCTGCCTGGCCATCGAGCCGATGGTCTCGCTCGGAACCGCCCGTACGGAGGTACTGGCGGACGACTGGACGGTCATCACCACGGACGGCACCTGGTCCTCGCACTGGGAGCACTCCGTGGCCCTGACGGAGGCCGGTCCGATCGTCCTGACCAGCCCGGACTGCGGCAAGGCGAAGCTGGCGGAGTACGGGGTCACGACGGCCCCGGACCCGCTCGGCTGACCCCGGAGCCGCTCGCTTAATGATCTAGACTCGTGGGCAAACTTTCCGGATTCGTCTTTCTGGGTGCCCTGACGTAGACTGACTCGTCGGCTTACGTGCATTCCCATGCCCGTAGCGCCGATCAAGGTAGCCGATTCGAAAGGCGAAGCGTGGCCAAGAAGCAAGGTGCCATCGAGATCGAGGGCACCGTGATCGAGTCCCTCCCGAACGCAATGTTCAAGGTGGAACTGCAGAACGGTCACAAGGTCCTCGCGCACATCAGCGGCAAGATGCGCATGCACTACATCCGCATCCTCCCCGATGACCGGGTCGTGGTGGAGCTCTCTCCGTACGACCTGACGCGTGGCCGGATCGTCTACCGATACAAGTAGATCTTGCTCTCACTCCTGCCTGGGCTGATGTCCCGGTGCGGGTGGTGGCACTGACCCGGAGAACCTCAGACACCATGAAGGTCAAGCCGAGCGTCAAGAAGATCTGCGACAAGTGCAAGGTGATCCGCCGTCACGGCCGGGTCATGGTCATCTGCGACAACCTGCGCCACAAGCAGCGCCAGGGCTGACGCACGCCGACCGACCTGCACTTCGCAGTTCTTCGCGCGACGTAAGAAAACGTACATACGCAGAACCCGCCCAGCCCCACACGGGCCGGCGGTACCTCCGGCGGGGGCCGGGGACCCGGACGTACCACCACTCTTTCGGGTGGTCGGCGGTCGGGAGCGGTTCTGCGGAAGACCCCCGAACACACAGGAGCCATTGCATGGCACGCGTTTCCGGTGTTGACATCCCGCGCGAAAAGCGTGTGGAGATCGCACTCACCTACGTCTTCGGTATCGGGCGCACCCGGTCCAAGGAGATCCTCGCCTCCACCGGCGTGAACCCGAACACCCGCGTTCGTGACCTGGCCGAAGAGGACCTCGTCAAGATCCGCGAGTACGTGGACGCCAACCTCCGCACCGAGGGTGACCTCCGCCGCGAGATCCAGGGCGACATCCGCCGCAAGATCGAGATCCAGTGCTACCAGGGCATCCGCCACCGTCGCGGCCTCCCGGTGCACGGTCAGCGCACCAGCACCAACGCGCGTACCCGCAAGGGCCCGCGTCGCGCGATCGCCGGTAAGAAGAAGCCGGGCAAGAAGTAGTCCTGTTCAGCGGTCTTGCGCTGTAGGACCGACCACCTCCCGTAGGAGTAAGAGATGCCCCCCAAGGGTCGTCAGGGCGCTGCCAAGAAGGTGCGCCGCAAGGAAAAGAAGAACGTCGCTCACGGGCACGCCCACATCAAGAGCACGTTCAACAACACGATCGTCTCGATCACGGACCCGTCCGGCAACGTGATCTCCTGGGCCTCCGCCGGCCACGTCGGCTTCAAGGGCTCGCGCAAGTCCACCCCCTTCGCCGCGCAGATGGCCGCCGAGTCGGCCGCCCGCCGC
The DNA here is from genome assembly GCF_040645035.1 of Streptomyces sp. NPDC046876. NCBI lineage: Bacteria > Bacillati > Actinomycetota > Actinomycetes > Kitasatosporales > Streptomycetaceae > Streptomyces > Streptomyces sp. NPDC046876. Next base: position 33,090 of record NZ_JBEYXK010000053.1, read on the forward strand.
GCGCAGGAGCACGGCATGCGCAAGGTTGACGTCTTCGTCAAGGGTCCGGGCTCCGGCCGCGAGACCGCGATCCGCTCCCTGCAGGCCACCGGCCTCGAGGTGGGCTCGATCCAGGACGTCACCCCCACCCCGCACAACGGCTGCCGTCCGCCGAAGCGCCGCCGCGTCTGACGCAGCGACGCCCGTGCGTCCTTGAGTGTCCGGGCGGTACGTCCCCTTCGGGGGCCGTGCCGCCCGTACCCTTGCAGTACCGCTGTATCCGTACAGCACATGTCGGACGTCAAATAGTGGGCGTCCACGACTGAAGGAAAAAGACATGCTTATCGCTCAGCGTCCTTCGCTGACCGAAGAGGTCGTCGACGAGTACCGCTCGCGGTTCGTGATCGAGCCGCTCGAGCCGGGCTTCGGCTACACCCTCGGCAACTCCCTGCGCCGTACCCTCCTGTCCTCGATCCCGGGTGCCGCTGTCACCAGCATCCGCATCGACGGCGTCCTGCACGAGTTCACCACCGTGCCGGGCGTCAAGGAGGACGTGACCGACCTCATCCTCAACATCAAGCAGCTGGTCGTCTCCTCGGAGCACGACGAGCCGGTCGTGATGTACCTGCGCAAGCAGGGCCCCGGCCTGGTCACCGCCGCCGACATCGCGCCCCCGGCCGGTGTCGAGGTGCACAACCCGGACCTGGTCCTCGCCACCCTCAACGGCAAGGGCAAGCTGGAGATGGAGCTGACCGTCGAGCGCGGTCGCGGCTACGTCTCCGCCGTCCAGAACAAGCAGGTGGGCCAGGAGATCGGCCGTATCCCGGTCGACTCCATCTACTCGCCGGTTCTGAAGGTCACCTACAAGGTCGAGGCGACCCGTGTCGAGCAGCGCACCGACTTCGACAAGCTGATCGTCGACGTCGAGACCAAGCAGGCCATGCGCCCGCGTGACGCCATGGCGTCCGCCGGCAAGACCCTGGTCGAGCTGTTCGGTCTGGCCCGCGAGCTCAACATCGACGCCGAGGGCATCGACATGGGCCCGTCCCCCACGGACGCCGCCCTGGCCGCCGACCTGGCGCTGCCGATCGAGGAGCTGGAGCTCACGGTCCGCTCCTACAACTGCCTCAAGCGCGAGGGCATCCACTCCGTGGGTGAGCTCGTCGCCCGCTCCGAGGCCGACCTGCTCGACATCCGCAACTTCGGTGCGAAGTCGATCGACGAGGTCAAGGCGAAGCTGGCCGGCATGGGCCTGGCCCTGAAGGACAGCCCGCCCGGGTTCGACCCGACCGCCGCCGCCGACGCGTTCGGCGCGGACGACGACGCCGACGCCGGCTTCGTCGAGACCGAGCAGTACTGATTTTCCCCGCCGCCGGCGGCCGGGGCCCACGGGCCCCGCTCGCCGGCCGGGTTCGATTGCACTTCCGCAGGGCGACCGCCCCGCGGGAACTGACACCGGTACCTGACACGGCCGGTGCAGATACGAAGGAGTAACACCATGCCGCGTCCCGCAAAGGGTGCCCGTCTGGGCGGCAGCGCTGCGCACGAGAAGCACCTGCTCGCGAACCTCGCGAAGGCGCTCTTCGAGCACGGCCGCATCACGACGACCGAGGCCAAGGCCCGCCGCCTGCGCCCCGTCGCCGAGCGTCTGATCACCAAGGCGAAGAAGGGCGACATCCACAACCGTCGCCTGGTCCTGCAGACGATCACGGACAAGAGCATCGTCCACACGCTCTTCACCGAGATCGCCCCGCGCTTCGAGAACCGCCCCGGTGGTTACACGCGCATCACCAAGATCGGCAACCGTCGCGGCGACAACGCCCCGATGGCGGTCATCGAGCTCGTCGAGGCCCTGACCGTGGCCCAGCAGGCCACCGGTGAGGCCGAGGCCGCCACCAAGCGTGCGGCCAAGGACGCCGAGGCTGCTGCCGAGGCCCCCGCCGAGGTCGAGGAGACCAAGGAGGCCTGATCCTCCGGGATCGCGCCTGCCTGATCGGCTCTGAACGGGCCCGCCCCTTCCCGGGGCGGGCCCGTTCTGCATGGGTGAGCACGTGGTGAAGAGATCGAGCCTGAAAGGATCGGTCACGTGAGTGACGAGGTGGAGCCCGGGCACGTCCGGGTGAGGCTGGACCTGTCGTACGACGGCACGGACTTCTCCGGCTGGGCGAAGCAGCGCACGCTGCGCACCGTCCAGGGCGAGCTGGAGTCGGCCCTGCAGACCGTGATGCGGCTGCCCTACCCGGTCGAGCTGACCGTGGCCGGGCGGACCGACGCCGGCGTGCACGCGCGCGGGCAGGTCGCCCAGTTCGACCTGGCCGAGGAGGTGTGGGCCGAGCACGGCGACAAGCTGCTGCGGCGGCTCGCCGGCCGCCTGCCGCGCGACGTGCGGGTGTGGAAGGTGGCCGAGGCCCCCGCGGGCTTCAACGCCCGCTTCTCGGCCGTCTGGCGCCGCTACGCCTACCGCGTCGGCGACCACCAGGGCGGCGTCGACCCGCTGCTGCGCAACCACGTGCTGTGGCACCCCTGGCCGCTGGACGTGGCCGCCATGAACGAGGCTGCCGTCGAGCTCCTCGGCGAGCACGACTTCGCCGCGTACTGCCGCAAGCGCGAGGGCGCCACCACCATCCGCACCCTCCAGCAGCTCAGCTGGGAGCGGGGCGAGGACGGGATCGTCACCGCGACGGTCCGCGCCGACGCGTTCTGCCACAACATGGTCCGCTCGCTGGTGGGCGCCCTGCTGCACGTCGGCGACGGGCACCGCCCCACCGACTGGCCGGGCAAGGTGCTGCGCGCCGCCGTACGCGACTCCTCGGTCCACGTGGTCAAGCCGCACGGGCTGACCCTGGAGGAGGTCGGCTACCCGGCGGACGAGCTGCTGGCCGCCCGCAGCAAGGAGGCCCGCAACATGCGCACCCTCCCGGGCGCCGGCTGCTGCTAATCCGTTTGGGCGGACCGGCGGCCGCCCGGGACAATGCCCGGCATGGGACATCTCGAAGCCAGCCACCTGGAGTACTACCTTCCCGACGGGCGGGTGCTCCTCCCCGACATCTCCTTCCGCGTGGGGGAGGGGGCGGTGGTGGCCCTCGTCGGGGCGAACGGCGCGGGCAAGACCACCCTGCTGAAGCTGATCTCCGGTGAGCTGCAGCCGCACGGCGGCGCCGTCACCCACAGCGGCGGGCTCGGCGTGATGTCCCAGTTCGTGGGTTCGGTGCGGGACGAGTCGACCGTACGGGACCTGCTGGTCTCGGTGTCCCAGCCGCGGATCCGGGAGGCCGCCCGGGCCGTCGACCACGCCGAGCACCTGATCATGACGGTGGACGACGAGGCCGCCCAGATGGCCTACGCCCAGGCGCTCAGCGACTGGGCCGACGTGCAGGGCTACGAGGCGGAGACGCTGTGGGACGTCTGCACCATGGCTGCGCTGGGCGTCCCGTACGACTCCGCCCAGTTCCGCGAGGTGCGCACGCTCTCCGGCGGTGAGCAGAAGCGGCTCGTCCTGGAGGCGCTGCTGCGCGGGCCGGACGAGGTGCTGCTGCTCGACGAGCCGGACAACTACCTCGACGTCCCGGGCAAGCGGTGGCTGGAGGAGCAGCTGCGGGCCACCCGCAAGACGGTCCTGTTCGTCTCCCACGACCGGGAGCTGCTGACCCGGGCCGCCCAGAAGATCATCAGCCTGGAGGCGAGCCCGATGGGCTCCGACGTCTGGGTGCACGGCGCGGGCTTCGGCACCTACCACGAGGCCCGCAAGGAGCGCTTCGCCCGCTTCGAGGAGCTCAAGCGGCGCTGGGACGAGGAGCACGCCCGGCTGAAGGCGCTGGTGCTGCGGCTGCGCAACCAGGCCGCGAGCAGCCCCGACATGGCCTCGCGCTACCGGGCGATGCAGACCCGCTTCCAGAAGTTCGAGGAGGCCGGACCGCCGCCGGAGCCGCCGCGGGAGCAGGAGATCACCATGCGGCTCAAGGGCGGCCGTACGGGCGTGCGCGCGCTGACCGTGGAGAACCTGGAGCTGACCGGCCTGATGAAGCCGTTCTCCCTGGAGGTCTTCTACGGGGAGCGGGTCGCGGTGCTCGGCTCGAACGGCTCCGGCAAGTCGCACTTCCTGCGGCTGCTGGCGGGCGAGGACGTCAAGCACACCGGTGACTGGAAGCTGGGCGCACGGGTGGTTCCCGGCCACTTCGCGCAGACGCACGCCCATCCGGAGCTGTTCGGCCGCACGCTCGTCGACATCCTGTGGACGGAGGCGGCCAAGCCCCTGGGCCAGGCGATGGGGGCCCTGCGCCGCTACGAGCTGGAGCGGCAGGCGGAGCAGCCGTTCGAGAGGCTCTCGGGCGGCCAGCAGGCGCGGTTCCAGATCCTGCTGCTGGAGCTGGCCGGGACCACGGCGCTGCTGCTGGACGAGCCGACCGACAACCTCGACCTGGAGTCCGCGGAGGCCCTGCAGGACGGTCTGGAGTCGTACGAGGGCACGGTGCTGTGCGTGACGCACGACCGCTGGTTCGCCCGCACGTTTGACCGTTACTTGGTCTTCGGTTCAGACGGTGTTGTGCGGGAGACTGCTGAGCCTGTCTGGGACGAACGTAGGGTCGAGCGGAAGCGCTAGGGGGAGCCTGCCCCCGAGCGGGTCCATCGGGAGGCGTTGTGCGGCTGCGGCCTGGCACCTGGCTCAGGGAACGGTGCGGCCCGGCGGCCCGGCGGCGGGCGGGAGCCCGGCTGCTGCGGCCGGCGCCCCGCTCCTGGGTGGTCCTCTGCCTCGCCGTGGTCCTGGGCGTCGCGGTCTCGACGAGCCTGCGGGAGAACTGGGGCTCGGACAACGCCTTCGTCGTCAAGGCCGCCGACACGCTGCTGGCCGGCGGCTCCCCGTACGAGGACAAGCGGTTCCTCTACCTGCCGAGCGCCGTGCTCCTGGCGGTGCCCGAGGCGCTGCTGCCGCGGGCGGTGCTGCGCTGGCTGCTCCCGGCCGGCATCTCGGCGCTCGTGGCGGCGGGCTGGTGGGCCTCGCTGCGGCTGTTCTCCGTGCCGGTGCGCTCCCGTTTCGCGGTCGGCGGGTTCGCGCTGCTGGCGCTCGCCTACAAGCCGTACGTGAACCTCGTGCTGATCGGGAACTGGACGGCCGTCTCGGCGGCCGCCCTGCCCCTGGCCCTGCTGCTCGCGCACCGGCGGTCCTGGACCGCGGCGGGCCTGGTGGTGGGGCTGGCCATCGCCTCCAAGCCGATGCTCGTGCCGGTCGGGCTGCTGTTCGTCCTGGCCCGGCGGTGGCGGGGGCTTGCGGCGGCCGTGGCGGTCCCGGCGGTCCTGTCGCTGGTGGGGGCGCTGCTGATGCCGAGCCCGACGCTGTTCTTCACCAAGACCCTGCCGTTCCTGCTGGGCGGGCAGGACGCGTACGCGCTGCCCTGGGACGCCTCGCCGATCGCGGTGCTTCCCCGGCTGGGGGTGCCGGAGCCGGTGGCGGTGGCGGTGGCCTTCGCGGGGGCCGGCGCCGGGCTGTGGGGGGCCTGGCGGCGCTGGCAGCGGCCGGACTCCGCCGAGGTCGACGGGGGAGAGCTGCGGCTGGCGGAGACGGCCTGCATGGTGATGCTCGCCGCATTCCTGGTCTCCCGCCCCTCCTTCGACCACTACCTGCTGGTGGTGCTGCCGCTGCTGCTGGCGTCGGGGGTGCGGCCGGGCTCGGCGCCCCGCTCGCCCTGGTTCTGGCTGGCCCTGACGCCGCAGGTGGCCCTGGTCCCGTGGCCCTCGGAGCTGGCCCACAAGCGGCGCGCGTTCAAGGACATGGCGACCCTGTGCGGGCTCGCGGTTCTGCTGGCGCGTCGTGCGCTGCGCCGCGGTCGGGTTATCCTGGAGCCCGTAACAACTGCGGGGTCCCCACCCAGGACCGAACCGGAGTGCGCCGCGACGCCAGCTCAATCGGCATCGCGGACCGCGTTTTGACCCGTAAGGGTCTGCTTGGGTATTCTGCTGGTTTGTTATGCGTATTGGCTTTCTCATTCTCACGTGAAAGGGCCTTACGCCGGTCCACCGGACCGATGACCAGCGGTTCACGCGGGTGCGTCCCCGATGTGAACGAGGGCTGTCGTGATCGTCCGTGGTGACCCTGTCAGGACCCTTCCCGTGGGGCTCGCGCCCTGTGGGATGACCCACCACTGAAGAAGCGAAGGCATACGCGTGCGTACGTACAGCCCCAAGCCCGGCGACATCTCGCGCCAGTGGCTCGTCATCGACGCCCAGGACGTCGTCCTCGGCCGTCTGGCGACCCAGGCCGCTGCCCTCCTGAAGGGCAAGCACAAGCCGACCTACGCCCCCCACATGGACATGGGCGATTTCGTCGTCATCATCAACGCCGACAAGGTCCACCTGTCCGGCAACAAGGCGACCCAGAAGATGGCGTACCGCCACTCCGGCTTCCCGGGCGGTCTGCGCTCCGTCCGTTACGACGACCTCCTGGCGAACAACCCGGAGAAGGCCGTCGAGAAGGCCGTCAAGGGCATGCTCCCCAAGAACTCCCTGGGCCGTCAGATGCTCTCGAAGCTGAAGGTCTACTCGGGCGACCAGCACCCGCACGCTGCCCAGCAGCCGGTGCCGTTCGAGATCACCCAGGTCGCGCAGTAGTTCCGGCCACCCCCTAAACACAGAGAATTCTGAGGAGCATCGTGGCCGAGACCACCGCCGAGACCCCCGTCGACGAGTTCGAGGGCGTCGAGGAGTACACCACCGAGTCGGACGTCGTCGTCGAGGGCGACTACACCTCCGAGTCCCTTGCCGGTCGCTTCGGCGACCCCCAGCCGGCCGCCGGCCTGGGCCGTCGCAAGAACGCCATCGCCCGCGTCCGGATCGTTCCGGGCACCGGCAAGTGGAAGATCAACGGTCGCACCCTCGAGGACTACTTCCCGAACAAGGTGCACCAGCAGGAAGTCAACGAGCCGTTCAAGCTGCTCGAGCTCGACGGCCGCTACGACGTCATCGCCCGCATCGCGGGTGGCGGCGTCTCCGGCCAGGCCGGCGCCCTGCGCCTGGGCGTGGCCCGTGCGCTGAACGAGGCGGACGTCGACAACAACCGCCCGGCGCTGAAGAAGGCCGGCTTCCTTTCCCGCGACGACCGTGCGGTCGAGCGCAAGAAGGCCGGTCTGAAGAAGGCCCGTAAGGCTCCGCAGTACAGCAAGCGCTAATCTGCGCCTGCTGTTCAGCAACGACCGCCCCGGCAGCACTCTGCGTGCTGCCGGGGCGGTTCGTTTACCGCCACGAGCGGCACATACCTGTCACGGCAGGTCTAGAGCGAAGCGCGATCTTGGGAGGTCAACAGTGGGACAACTCTTCGGGACGGACGGTGTACGCGGCGTCGCCAATGCGGATCTGACGGCTGAGCTCGCGCTCGGCCTCTCCGTGGCAGCTGCCCACGTGCTGGCCGAAGCGGGCACCTTCGCGGGTCACCGGCCCACCGCCGTCGTCGGCCGCGACCCCCGCGCCTCCGGCGAGTTCCTGGAGGCCGCCGTCGTCGCAGGCCTCGCGAGCGCGGGCGTGGACGTCCTGCGCGTCGGTGTGCTGCCCACCCCGGCGGTGGCGTATCTCACCGGTGCGCTGGGTGCCGACCTCGGCGTGATGCTCTCCGCGAGCCACAACGCGATGCCCGACAACGGGATCAAGTTCTTCGCCCGCGGCGGCCACAAGCTCGCCGACGAGCTCGAGGACCGCATCGAGGCCGTCTACGAGGAGCACCGCACCGGCGCCCCCTGGGACCGGCCCACCGGCGCCGGCGTCGGCCGGGTCTCCGACTACGACCAGGGCTTCGACAAGTACGTCGCCCACCTCATCGGCGTCCTGCCCAACCGCCTCGACGGGCTGAAGATCGTCCTGGACGAGGCGCACGGCGCCGCCGCCCGCGTCTCGCCCGAGGCCTTCGCCCGGGCCGGCGCCGAGGTCGTCACCATCGGTGCCGAGCCCGACGGCCTGAACATCAACGACGGCTGCGGCTCCACCCACCTGGACCTGCTCAAGCACGCCGTGGTCGAGCACGGGGCCGACTTCGGCATCGCCCACGACGGCGACGCCGACCGCTGCCTGGCCGTGGACGGCTCCGGCGCGGAGGTCGACGGCGACCAGATCCTCGCCGTACTGGCCCTGGCCATGCGCGAGGCCGGCTCCCTGCGCGGCAACACCGTCGTCGGCACCGTGATGTCCAACCTTGGCTTCAAGCTGGCCATGGAGGCCGAGGGCATCGAGGTCGTGCAGACCGGCGTCGGCGACCGGTACGTGCTGGAGGCCATGAAGGAGCACGGCTACGCGCTGGGCGGCGAGCAGTCCGGCCACGTGATCATCCTGGACCACGCGACGACCGGCGACGGCACGCTGACCGGCCTGATGCTGGCCGCGCGCGTGGCCGCCACGGGCCGCTCCCTCGCCGAGCTGGCGGGCGTCATGAAGCGGCTGCCGCAGGTCCTGATCAACGTCCCCGACGTGGACAAGTCCAAGGTGGCGACCTCCGGCGAGCTGGCCGCGGCCGTCGCCGACGCGGAGCGCGAGCTCGGCGCCACCGGCCGGGTGCTGCTGCGTCCGTCCGGTACCGAGCCGCTCGTACGGGTGATGGTCGAGGCCGCCGACATCGAGCAGGCCCGCGCGGTGGCCGGCCGCCTCGCCGACGCCGTGAAGTCGGCCCTCGGCTAGCGCGTACAGGCGCTCAGCAGCAGCGTGGCGCACTCGCCGGCCGGTCATCCGGTCGCGGCGGGTGCGCCACAGCGGTTTTCCGGGCCGGTTCAGAGCTTGCGCAGGCTGAGCTTCTGGACCTTGTGGTCGGGGCCCTTGCGCACGACGAGGGTGGCGCGGCCGCGGGTGGGCGCCACGTTCTCCAGCAGGTTCGGCTTGTTGATCGTGCGCCACATGGTCTGCGCGTACTCCAGCGCCTCCTCCTCGGAGACCTGGGTGTACTTGCGGAAGTAGGAGAAAGGATTCTGGAACGCGGTCTCGCGGAGCTTGCGGAACCGGTTGAGGTACCAGCGCTCGATGTCCTCGGGGCGCGCGTCCACGTACACGCTGAAGTCGAAGTAGTCGGCGAGGCCGACCCGGGTCCGCCCGTCCTTGCCCGGCAGGGCCGGCTGGAGCACGTTGAGGCCCTCGACGATCAGGATGTCCGGGCGGCGCACGACGAGCTGCTCGCCGGGGACGATGTCGTAGATCAGGTGGGAGTACACCGGGGCCGTGACCTCGTCCTTGCCGGCCTTGATGTCGGCGACGAAGCGGGTGAGCGCGCGGCGGTCGTAGGACTCGGGGAAGCCCTTGCGGGAGGTCAGCCCGCGCCGGCGCAGCTCCTCCATCGGGTACAGGAACCCGTCGGTGGTGACGCGCTCCACGCGGGGGTGCTCGGGCCAGCGGGCCAGCAGGGCCTGCAGGAGGCGGGCCACCGTGGACTTGCCGACGGCGACGGAGCCGGCCACGCCTATGACGAAGGGGGTGCCCTGCTGGTTGCCGTGGCCGTTGCCGCCGGCGTCGCCGAGGAAGGTGTTGAGGGTGCCGCGGAGGTTGCTGGTGGCGCCGACGTACAGGTTGAGCAGGCGGGAGAGCGGCAGGTAGACGTCGCGGACCTCGTCGAGGTCGATGACGTCGCCGAGGCCCCGCAGCTGCTCGACCTCCTCGGCGGTCAGGGGCAGCGGCGTCCGCTCGCGCAGGGCGCTCCACTCGGCGCGCGTGAGGTCCACGTACGGCGAGGGCTCAGCGCGGCGCTGGGGGCGCTCGGGCCGGTCGGGGCGCTCCGTTGCGCTGTCCGATGTGCTTCGTGGCGGCGAAGTGATCACACCGCCATTGTCGTGGCTCCGGGCCCCTCGTGGGTGGTGGGGTCGGTCACGTGGGGGACGGGCGGAGGCCGGATTACGGCGGGATTCGGTCTCACTGGGGTCACGATCCGGGCGAAGGGGCGTGCGCGGGCCGGTGGCGGCGGGTGCGCGCACGTAGATTGCGATCATCACGGCTGCGGCGGACCCCATGGGGAGTGGGCGCTGCCCGGGCCGTTGCGATCGATGTCACAGCACAGTCATCCACTGGGGGAGATCCACCGTGCGCAGCACCTTTGCCACCCGTACCGTCCTCGCCGCCTCCGCGGCGTCCCTGGCCCTGCTGGCCACCGCGTGCAGCTCCGGCTCGTCCGACAGCAAGGACGACACCAAGGCCGGCGCCCCCGCCGCGGCCTCGCCCTCGGCCGCCGCCGCGGCCGCGAAGGGCAAGACCGACGCCGAGCTCGCCGGGCTGATCGTGGCCCAGGCCGACCTGCCGGACCACATCGTCAAGGCCCCCACGCCGAGCGAGGTCACCGAGGCGGCCGCGAGCACCAGTGACAAGCCCGACTGCGTGCCGCTGGTCAAGGCGCAGTCCTTCGCCCCGGTCGGCAAGTCCACGGGCGCCGCCCGCACCAAGGCCGTCGCCAAGCCGAAGGCCGCGGACGCCGGCGCCGGCCCCGAGGACAAGGCGAAGGCCGCCCTGGCCGCCCTCGGTTCCACGGCCACGACCGTCACCATCGCCTCGTACGAGGGCAAGGGCGCGGAGGAGGCCTTCGCGGCCCTGAAGACGGCCGGCACGGCCTGCGCCGGCGGCTACGGCGTGACGGGCGGAGGCGAGACGGCCAAGATCTCCAAGGTCGGCGCCGGTGCCCCCGTGACCGCGGGCGACGCGGCCCTGGCATACACGGTGGAGGCCGAGGCGGACGGCACCACGATCTCGACCCAGCTCGTCGTCGTGCGCAAGGGCAACACCCTGGCCACCTTCTCCGCGATGAGCCTGGCCGGCACCGCCGAGCAGCCGAAGGCCGTCGTCGACGCCCAGGTCAAGAAGCTCGGCTGACCGCAGGTCGGTTCGACGCGTGCGTCAACCCCGCTCCGGTGCATTCCCCGGGGCGGGGTTTTCGTTTTCGTTCATGTACGGGACGGGGGCGGGCCCGCGGCGTACGCTGCGCGCTATGTGCGGAATTGTGGGTTACGTGGGAGCGCAGTCGGCGCTCGATGTGGTCATCGCCGGACTCAAGCGGCTGGAGTACCGCGGCTACGACTCGGCGGGCGTCGCCGTGCTCGCCGACGGCACGCTCTCGGCCGCCAAGAAGGCCGGGAAGCTGGTCAACCTGGAGAAGCAGCTCCTCGCCCAACCGCTGCCGGTCGGCTCCACCGGCCTCGGGCACACCCGCTGGGCCACCCACGGCGGCCCCACCGACCTCAACGCCCACCCGCACCTGGACAACGCGGGCCGGGTCGCCGTCGTCCACAACGGCATCATCGAGAACTTCGCCGCGCTGCGCGCCGAACTGGCCGAGCGCGGACACCGGCTGGAGTCCGAGACCGACACCGAGGTCGTCGCGCACCTGCTCGCCGAGCAGTTCGCCGCCCACGGGGACCTCGCGGAGGCCATGCGGCGGGTGTGCCGCCGGCTGGAGGGGGCGTTCACGCTGGTCGCGGTGCACGCCGACGTACCGGACGTGGTGGTCGGAGCCCGCCGCAACTCCCCGCTCGTCGTGGGCATCGGCGAGGGCGAGAACTTCCTCGCCTCGGACGTGGCCGCCTTCATCGCCCACACCCGGTCCGCGATCGAGCTGGGCCAGGACCAGGTCGTGGAGCTGCGCCGCGACGAGGTCTCGGTGACCAACTTCGACGGCACGCTCGCGACGGTGCGCGCGTACCGCGTGGACTGGGACGCCTCGGCGGCCGAGAAGGGCGGCTACGACTACTTCATGCTCAAGGAGATCGCCGAGCAGCCGAAGGCCGTCGCCGACACCCTCCTCGGCCGGATCGACGCGAGCGGCTCGCTGACCCTGGACGAGGTCCGCATCCCCGCCTCGGTGCTCAGGGAGGTCGACAAGGTCGTGATCGTGGCCTGCGGGACGGCGTACCACGCGGGCATGATCGCGAAACTGGCCATCGAGCACTGGACCCGCATCCCCTGCGAGACGGAGCTCGCGAGCGAGTTCCGCTACCGCGACCCGATCCTCGACCAGCGGACGCTGGTGGTGGCGATCTCGCAGTCCGGCGAGACCATGGACACCCTGATGGCGCTGCGGCACGCGCGCGAGCAGGGGGCCAAGGTGCTGGCCATCTGCAACACCAACGGCTCGACCATCCCGCGGGAATCGGACGCGGTGCTGTACACGCACGCCGGTCCCGAGGTGGCGGTCGCCTCCACCAAGGCGTTCCTGACGCAGCTGGTGGCCTGCTACCTGGTCGCGCTCTACCTCGGGCAGGTCCGCGGCACGAAGTGGGGCGACGAGATCCAGGCGGTGGTGCGCGAGCTGTCCGACATCGCCGCGGCCGTGGACACCGTGCTGGGGACGATGGAGCCCGTACGCGAACTGGCCCGGTCCCTCGCCGACAAGGACACCGTGCTCTTCCTCGGGCGGCACGTCGGCTACCCGGTGGCGCTGGAGGGCGCGCTCAAGCTCAAGGAGCTCGCGTACATGCACGCCGAGGGCTTCGCGGCGGGAGAGCTCAAGCACGGGCCGATCGCGCTGATCGAGAAGGACCTGCCCGTGGTGGTCGTCGTGCCCTCGCCGCGCGGGCGCTCGGTGCTCCACGACAAGATCGTGTCCAACATCCAGGAGATCCGGGCGCGCGGGGCGCGGACCATCGTGATCGCCGAGGAGGGCGACCAGGCGGTCGTCCCGTACGCCGACCACCTGGTGCGGATCCCGGCGACGCCGACGCTGCTCCAGCCGCTGGTCGCGACGGTGCCGCTGCAGGTGTTCGCGTGCGAACTGGCCACGGCGCGCGGGAACGAGGTGGACCAGCCGCGTAATCTCGCGAAGTCCGTGACCGTCGAATGAAGTGATGGATTGGGTTCTTCGTTGTGATTATCGGCGTGGGTATCGACGTTGCCGAGATCGACCGTTTCGGCGCCGCGCTGGAGCGCACGCCGAACATGGCTCAGCGGCTCTTCGTGGACGCGGAGTTGACGCTGCCGAGCGGCGAGCGGCGCGGGACCGCCTCGCTCGCCGCCCGGTTCGCGGCCAAGGAGGCACTCGCCAAGGCGCTCGGCGCGCCCGGCAACATGCTGTGGACCGACGCCGAGGTGTACGTGGAGCACACCGGGCAGCCGCGCGTGCGGGTGACCGGGACCGTGCGGGCGCGGGCCGACGAACTGGGCGTGAAGTCCTTCCACATCTCCCTCAGCCACGACGCGGGCGTCGCCTCCGCCGTGGTCATCGCGGAGGCGTAGCCGCCATGCGCACCGCGTACGAGGTGGAGGACGTACGGGCCGCCGAACGGGAGCTGATGGCCCGGCTGCCCGAGGGCGCCCTGATGCAGCGCGCCGCGGCCGGGCTGGCCGCCGCCTGCGCCGGACTGCTGAAGACGGCGCGCGGGGCGGTGTACGGGGCGCGGATCGTGCTCCTCGTCGGGCCCGGCGACAACGGCGGCGACGCCCTGTACGCCGGCGCCCGGCTGGCCCGGCGCGGCGCCGGGGTGACGGCGGTCCCGATGGACCCGCAGCGGGTGCACGCGGGCGGGCTCGCCGCGCTGCGGGCCGCCGGCGGGCGGCTGGCCGAGGCGGTGCCCGACCGGGCCGACCTCGTGCTGGACGGGCTCGTCGGCATCGGCGGCCGCGGCGGGCTGCGGCCGGCCGCGGCGGCGCTCGTCGAGCGGATCCCGGCGGGGGCGGTGGTGGTGGCCGTGGACCTGCCGAGCGGGGTCGACGCCGACACCGGGGAGGTCGCCGGGGCGGCGGTCCGGGCCGACGTGACGGTGACCTTCGGGGCGTACAAGCCGGGGCTGCTGATCGAGCCGGGCGCGTCGCTGGCGGGCGAGGTCCGGCTGGTGGACATCGGGCTCGACCCGGCCGCCGCCGCCCCGCAGGCCGCGGCGGAGGCCCTGGAGGCCGCGGACGTCGCAGCGCTGCTCCCCCGACCCACGGCGACGAGCGACAAGTACCGCCGGGGCGTGGTCGGCGTCATCGCCGGGTCGGTGCAGTACCCGGGCGCGGCGGTGCTCGCCGTGGCCGGGGCCCTGCGGGGCGGCGCGGGCGCGGTGCGGTACGTGGGGCCGGCGGCCGAGGCCGTCCTGGCCCGCTACCCCGAGACGCTGATCGGGCGCGGGCGCGTCCAGGCCTGGGTGGTCGGGCCGGGGCTCGGCGACGGCCGCGCGGCGGAGGTCGCCCAGGCCCTCGCCGATCCGGTCCCGGTGCTCGTGGACGCCGACGGGCTGCGCGCCCTGGACCCGGCGGCCCTGCGGGCCCGTACGGCCCCGACGCTGCTGACCCCGCATGCGGGGGAGGCGGCGGCGCTGCTCGGTTCGCCCCGCGAGACGGTGGAATCGGGGCGGCTGGCGGCGGTGCGGGAGCTGGCGGGCCGCTACGGCGCGACGACGCTCCTGAAGGGGGCCACCACCCTGGTCTGCGACGGGGCCGCCGCCCCCGTCCGGGTCAACCCGACGGGAAGCCACTGGCTGGCCACCGCGGGCAGCGGCGACGTCCTCTCCGGCCTGGCCGGCTCCCTGCTGGCCGCGGGGCTCGCCGCGCGCGATGCGGCCTCCGTCGCGGCCTACGTCCACGGCCTGGCCGGCCGCACCGCCGCCCGCGACGCCCCGCTCCTGGCCCAGGACCTGGCCGAAGCCCTCCCCGAGGCCTGGCGCCTCTGACCGTTGCGCGGAGCCGTTCCCCACCCCGCCCCTTCTCCCCCAGCTACCGCTGGGAGGTGCCCCCAGAAACCGGGGCTGACGCCCCGGCCCCCGTTCCGTGCGCTTCGCGCCCGGTGCGCTCAAACGCCGCGCGGGCTGGATTTTCCAGCCTCGCCGGCGTTTGAGGCGCGGGGTCCGGGGCGGAGCCCCGATC